>JAZAOF010000086.1:0-6623 GCA_036228265.1 Myxococcota bacterium
CCAACATCTCGCCCGAAAGTTTCAGGAGGAGGCGCTGGTAGCTCGGTGTCACTCAGGGTCCCCCTCGCCCACCTTGAAACGGACGAACCCCGTAACCGAGGCGCCCTCGGGAAGAAGGTCTCCCACGGACTTGTCCGGGTCCTTTACGAAGGCCTGCTCCAGGAGACAGAACTCCTGGTAGAACTTGCCCATCCGACCATCGACGATCCGCTCGATCACGTTCTCGGGCTTGCCGCTCTGCTCCGCCTGCCGGGTCAGCAACTCCCGCTCCTTCTCGACGAGATCCGCGGCCACGCCTCCTCGATCCACGGCAATGGGACTCGGATCCGTAGCCGCCACGTGCATCGCCACGTCCTTGGCGAGCCCCGGATCGATATCGGACCCCGATCCCGAGGCCACCCCGACCACCACGCCCAACTTCCCACCGGCGTGCACGTAGCCGCCGGCCGTTCCCGTGTCGACATGAATCCGGGCCACGCGCTTGAGGACCACGTTCTCGCCAACCTTGGAGGCGATCGCCCCCACCTGGTCTTCGACGCTGCCCCCGCCCAACGCGCAGCCAAGTGCATCGTCCACGGTGCTTACCGAGTCCGATGCCGCGACCGCCTGGGCGATTTCCACGGCGGCGCCCTGGAACTCGTCGGTCTTCGCGACAAAATCAGTTTCGCAGCCGAGCTCGACCAATCCGGCGCGGCCGCCGTCGAGGGCCATCCCGACCGTGCCTTCGCTGGTCGCCCGACCCGCTCGCTTTCCCGCTTTCGCAAGGCCGCGTTCGCGAAGCAACTCGATCGCCTTCTCGGCGTCGCCGTCCGCATCTCCCAACGCGCGCTTGCAATCCATCATCCCTGCGCCCGTCTGGTCGCGCAGGGTCTTTACTGCTGCTGCAGAAATTTCGGCCACCCCGGCCTCCTTTGGAATTCGCCCGGCCCGATCAGCTTTCGCCCCCGCCCTCGGTAGAGGGCGGCGATTCGGCCGACGGCGCGGCTTCGTTCTTCGCTTCTGTCGATCCCGCAGCCTCGGGGCCCGGGGAAACTCCCTCGCCGGCCGGCGGGGCTTCGGGTCCTTCGAACTCTCGGCCTCCGGCGCTTTGGGTGCGCCCGCTCGTCGCGCCCTGCTGGCTGCGACTCCGACGGGGCGCTTGCTTGATCTCCACCACCCGGCGCCCGATTCCGGGTCCGCTCGCCTGGGCCTGGGGGTCGGCCTTCGACTCGGACTGCAGCCGCTCGTTGTGGATGCGAGCACCTTCCGTGCAGGCATCGGCCACGAGTTGGCAATACAGGTCGATCGCGCGAATGGCGTCGTCATTGCCCGGAACGACGAAGTCGACATTCTTCGGGCTGCAATTGCTATCGACGATGGCGATAATGGGAATTCCCAGGCGTCGCCCCTCGCTCACGGCGATCTGCTCCTTCGAGACGTCGATGATGAAGATAGCCGAAGGCAACTGGGCCATCTCGCGAATCCCGTGCAGCGATTTCTTGTACTTCTCGCGCAGGCGATTGAAACGAGCGAGTTCCTTCTTCGAATACTCCTGGCGCTTCTCCTCGTCGTCCAGGGTTTCGATGATGGTCTTGTAGCGATCGATGGACTTCTTGACGGTCTTCCAGTTCGTGAGCATGCCGCCCAGCCAGCGGTTGTTCACGTAGAACTGGTTCGATCGCAGCGCTTCCGTTTCGATGCTGGTGGCGGCCTGGCGCTTGGTCCCCACGAAGAGCACCTTCCCGCCCTCTGCGCAGGACTCGCGCACGAAGTCGAGCGCCTCCCTCAACAACGGCAGCGTCTGGTCGAGGTCGAGGATGTGGGTCCCGTTGCGCTCCCCGAAGATGTAGGACTTCATCTGCGGGTCCCAGCGGTGGGTCTGGTGCCCGAAATGGGCGCCGGCCTCCAACAGGCTCCGCACGCTGAGCACCGCGGCCTCGCGTTCGATCTCGGCGGCGGTCTGGGATTCGCCGCTGGTGGCGGCTTCTTCGGCGTCGGCCGTGGGGCCCGCCGTGGGTTCGGTCATCCGATTCTCCTTCGCGGTTAAACCACCGTCCCGCCCGGATCTCCCCACCCCGAAACCGATGATCGACCCCGCGGGGGCACCTTCGTGCACCCACGGTTCGCTTCTCGATTCGGGCACCGCAGGGGCGGCGCGGAACGTGTGAAGTGGGCAGTTTTTAGCAGAGAGTCGGGATAGCCACCATGAACGACGCGACTACGTGGTGTAGTCGGCGTTGATCCGGATGTAGTCCCGAGAGAGGTCGCAGGTCCAGATACGGTCCGCGGCCTGCCCCGCTCCCAGGTCAACCGACAAGCGCACTTCCCGCCCCTGCAGGTGCTTCTCGGCTCGCCGAAGCGCCGCTCCCCGCACCGGCTCGCCCATGGAAAAGACCCGTGCCGGCCCCACCCGGACCTCGGCGCGCGCGAGACGAACGGCCACCCCGGCGGCCCCTACGGTTTGCAGGATCCGCCCCCAGTTGGGATCTCCCCCGTGAATCGCAGTTTTCACGAGCATGGAGTTTGCGATCCGGCGCACCGCGATCTCGGCCTCGGCGCGATTGCGCGCCCCGCGAACCTCGACGTCCACCAACTTCGTCGCCCCCTCGCCATCGCGGGCGAGATCCCGGGCGAGTGACGTCGCCACCTTGGCGATGGCCTCCTCGAACTGCGCCGCCCCTGGATCGCGATCGCTTGCGATCCGGACGTTTCCGGCTTGGCCGCTGGCCAGGAGTAGAGCCATGTCGCTCGTCGAGGTCTCGCCATCCACCGTGACCCGGTTGAACGAGATGTCGCTCGTCCGCCGCAGAACCCGGCGCAACTGGGCCGGCGATACGAGGGCATCCGTCACCAGGAAGGCGAGCATGGTGGCCATCCGGGGTTCGATCATGCCCGACCCTTTCGCGATTCCAAGGACACGAATCCCCCGGCCGCCCACCTTCGCGCGAACCGTGGCCGTCTTGGCAAAGGTGTCGGTGGTCCGAATGGCGTCGGCTGCCCCGCTCCAGCCCGCAGCCGCAAGCGCCGAGGCCGCGCTCGGAATGCCCGAGCGCAGGCACTCCATGGGCAGGGGTTCGCCAATCACGCCCGTCGACGCCACGCAGATTTCGCCGGCCCGGCAACCGATTTCCCGGGCCGCGAGCTGCGCCATCTCCCGGGTGTTCCGGCGACCTTCCGCGCCACACGCCACGTTCGAAATGCCGCTATTGATCACGACTCCTCGCCCAAATCCCGCCCGAACACGGGCCCGGCTCCATTCGACGGGAGCCCCCACGACGCTGGACTGCGTAAACACTCCCGCCCAGGCGGCCGGTTCGTCGCTGGCGATGAGCGCGAGATCGGTGCCCTTCGCCTTGATGCCGCACCGCACCCCCGAGGCGCGAAAACCCGGAACCGAGAGCCGGGCTACGGCCACGGGCTCAGGCTCCGTGACATTTCTTGAACTTCTTGCCGCTACCGCACGAACACGGATCGTTGCGCCCGATCTTCCCCGAACGCCCGGGGGCACCGCGAGGAGCGGGCGGGCCGGGCTCGCGCTCGATGGCGCTCCCCGGTCGCAACGGGCCCGGCGCCGACGCTCGCTGGCCCTGGGCTTCCGGGAGCGCGAACTTGAACAGGATCTCCGTCGCCTGCTCGTCCACGCGACTTTCCATCTCCCGAAAGAGCTGAAAGCCCTCGCGCTGGAATTCGATCTTGGGGTCCCTCTGGCCGTAACCGCGCAAGGTGATGCCCTCGCGCAAGCCGTCCATGGTGTGGAGATGATCCTTCCACTGCCCGTCAAGAATGCGCAGCAGGATGTCCCGCTCAAACCATTGAAACTCGGGATAGCCGAGATCCGCGTGCTCTCGGGCCATCTCGGCACATTGCTCTGACTTCGCGTCGTAGAACTGCATCAGTCGGTCAAACAGCCCCCGGCCGAGTTCGTCGCGATCGGTCACGAGGTGGCCGGCTTCACTTAGAAAAGGGGCCTCCCGATCCGAGAAGACCACTCCGAAGCTGTGCTCGATCGCACCCACCAACTCGTCCATCGTCTCTTCGTCCGGGTCGCCCTTTTCGGGCCAGTGCTCTTCCATGACGCCTACGAGGACCCCCTCGACCATCTCGACGACCTCGTCGTGCACGTCGTCGTCGGCAAGAACCAGCCGACGCCGCTCGTAGAAGGCCTTGCGCTGACGGTTCGGAACGTCGTCATACTCGAGCAGGTGCTTGCGAATGTCGAAGTTGCGGGCCTCGACCTTCTTCTGTGCATTTTCAATCACGCGGGTAAGCAACCGGTTCTCGATGGCCTCTCCCTCTTCGACGCCCACGCGCTCCCACCACTGTTTGACCCGCTCGGCTTCGAAGATCCGCAGGAGGTCGTCTTCAAGAGAGAGGAAGAACTGGCTCGAACCGGGGTCCCCCTGGCGCCCAGAGCGTCCCCGCAATTGGTTGTCGATGCGGCGGCTCTCGTGGCGCTCCGTCCCGAGAATATGCAGCCCCCCGGCGCCCAGAACCTCCTCGCGCTCCTCCGCGCAGGCGGCCTCGAAGTGGAGCAACTCCTCGTTGAAGTTCGGGTGTTCGGAATCGTGCCCGCACTTGGCCAGGGCGAGAAATTCGGAATTGCCGCCCAGAACGATGTCCGTACCGCGCCCCGCCATGTTGGTCGAAATCGTCACCGCCCCCTTGCGCCCGGCCTGGGCGACGATCTCCGCCTCGCGTTCGTGCTGCTTGGCGTTGAGGACGTTGTGGCGAATGCCGCGCTTCTTGAGACGCTTCGACAGGACCTCGGAGCCTTCGATCGATATCGTTCCGACGAGAACCGGTTGCCCCGTGGCATGCCGCTCCTTGATTTCATCGGCGATCGCATTGAGTTTCTCGTTTCGGCTCTTGAAAACGACATCCGCAAGGTCCGCCCGGATCATCGGCCGGTTGGTGGGCACGATCAGGCAGTTGAGGTCGTAGGTCTTCGCGAACTCCGGGGCCTCGGTATCCGCCGTTCCCGTCATCCCTGAAATCTTGTCGTACATCCGAAAGAAGTTCTGGAACGTGACCGAGGCGAGCGTCTGGTTTTCGCTGCGAACGCTGATCCCCTCTTTCGCTTCCACCGCCTGGTGAAGACCGTCGGACCAACGCCGTCCGGGCATCATCCGGCCGGTGTGCTCGTCGACAATGACGACCTCCTTGCGGCCATCCTCCCCGGGCTTGACCACGTAGTCCACGTCGATGCGCTTGAGCGCGTGGGCAATCAACGCCTGGTTCACCGCATGGATCACCGGCAGCATTTCCGGCGCGTAGAGGTTCGATACGCCGAGAAGCTCCTCCGACTTCCGAACCCCCTCTTCGGTGAGCGTTGCGCTGTGGGCCTTCTCGTCGATCCAAAAATCCCCGGTCTCCTCGATTTCCTTCGAGGGCTCCCCCTTCGTCCCCGCCGACAAGCGCGGAATCACCCGGTTGGCCAACCCGTAGAGCTGGGTATTTTCCTCCGAGGGCCCCGAGATAATGAGGGGCGTCCGGGCTTCGTCGATCAGGATCGAATCGACCTCGTCCACGATCGCGTAATTGAGCGGCCTCTGAACGCATTGCGCCAGAGAGAATTTCATGTTGTCCCGCAGGTAGTCGAAGCCCAGCTCATTGTTCGTGGCGTAGGCGATGTCGGCGTCGTAGCTCCGCTTCCTCGTCCCCTCGTCGATCCCGTGAACGATGACTCCCACCGACAACCCGAGAAAACGATGTACCGCGCCCATCCATTCGGCGTCTCTCTGGGCCAGGTAGTCGTTGTACGTGACGATGTGGACGCCCCGGCCCGTCAAGCCATTGAGATAGGAGGGGAGCGTCGCGACCAGCGTTTTCCCTTCACCGGTCTTCATCTCGGCGATGTTGCCGCGGTGAAGAACCACTCCCCCGACCAACTGGACGTCGTAGTGGCGCTGGCCGAGCGTCCGCTTCGAAGCCTCCCGCACGGTGGCGAAGGCTTCAGGAAGGAGATCGTCCAGGGGCTCGCCGTTTTCCAGGCGCTGCCGAAAAGCGGGCGTCTGCGCCTGCAGTTCGGCATCCGAGAAAGCCGAAAACTGCGGCTCCAGCCGGTTCGTTTGCTCGACAAGCGGCATGATCCGCTTGATCTCGCGGTCGTTGCTGGTCCCAAAGACCTTGCTGAGAATGCGCTGCATCGAAGGTCCGGCGTACTCCTGGATCGGGGACTCGGAGCCGGGGGGATGGAGACGCAGTCTAGGAGAGCGCCCCCTCGGGAGCAAACCCCTGCCCCCTTTTACCGCCGGGCGAGAAGTTCCCGCGCGTGGCGGCGGGTGGCGCGCGTGATGCTTTCGCCACCAGCCATCCGCGCGATCTCCTCGACGCGTTGGTCAGCATCGAGGCGCTCGATTCGCGCCACGGTGCGCTGGCCTCGACCGCTCTTCTCGACCCGGAAATGAACATCGGCCAGCGCCGCCACCTGGGGAAGATGCGTAATGCAGAGCACCTGGTTGCGCTTCGCGAGCTCCGCCAGGACCCGCCCCACTCGCTCGGCCAGGCGCCCCCCCACCCCGACGTCGACTTCGTCGAAGACCAGGACCCGGCCCCGCGCCCCTCGCCGAAGCCCGTTCTTCAGGGCCAGGAAGAGCCGGGACAACTCCCCCCCGGAGGCCACCTTCTGAATCGGCCGCAACGAC
>JAZAOF010000087.1:0-10662 GCA_036228265.1 Myxococcota bacterium
TGAACGACGAGTGGCTGCGAAACGAGCGCGCGGCCCTCGTCCGCGAGCGGGGCCAGGACGATCCCCCGTGGCTCATTGGGTTGCGCGATGAGGCGTTCGGGCTTTTCGAATCCCAGGGCCTCCCCACCCCGAAGCTCGAGGAATGGCGGTACACGAATCTTTCTCCCGTCGAACGCCTCGAATTCGAGACGGGCCCTACTCCCCGTTTCTCCCCCGGATCGGCCGAGGCCCTCCAGGCGGCATGCGCTCCAAGTGACGGGAGCCCGCGATTCGTGTTCGTCGATGGTCGGTACGACGAAGGCCTCTCCACTGCACGCTCGGAATGTTTTCAAAGCCTCGCGACACTCCGGCGCCAGGACCCCGGCGCCCTCCGCAACCTCCTCGGTGGCCTCGCGGACCCGAAGCGGCACGCCCTGGCTGCGCTCAATACGGCCTTTCTCGATGACGGCACCGTGATCCGCGTGCCCCGGGGCACACGACTCGAAGAACCGATTCATCTGCTCTTTCTTTCGAGCCCGGGTGCGACGCGGATCCAGCAGCCTCGAATTCTCGTCGAACTCGGGGAGGGGAGCCGAGCGCAAATCATCCAGGAGCACCGGTCCGCGGGCGGCGACGTGACCTTCACCAACGCGGTTTCGGAAATCTACGCCATGCAGGACTCCGCGGTCGACGTTGTCCTCTTGCAGCACGAGAACGAATCGGCCTACCACGTATCCGACACTTCCGTCTCTCTCGACCGGGATGCACGGATCCGGATGCACACGGTGACCCTCGGTGGTCGGCTCGTGCGCAACGATCTCCGCGTCCAAATCCAGGGGGAGGGCGCCGAATGTTCTCTCGACGGCCTTTTTTTGGCCGAGGGGGGAGGCCTCATCGACAACCACACCGAGGTCGACCACCGGGTACCTCACGGGACCAGCCGTGAACTCTACAAGGGCATTCTCCACGAGAATTCGAAGGGTGTCTTCCGCGGCAGGGTCATCGTTTCCCCCGACGCCCAGAAAACCGATGCCCGCCAGCACAATCCGAACCTGCTGCTGGGCGAAGGCGCCGAAATCGACAGCCGGCCGCAACTCGAAATCCGGGCGGACGACGTCAAGTGCGGTCACGGGACCAGTATCGGGCGACTCGAGGAGGAAGCTCTTTTCTACCTCCGCTCGCGCGGCATCGACCCGGGCCACGCCACGGTTCTCCTGACCCAGGGTTTTGCAAGCGAAGTTCTCGATTCGCTTCCGGTAGAAGGACTCGCCGACCGCATCGGCGCCGAGTTGCGCAACCGCCTTGCCCCCGAGAAGACCGCCTCGTGAGCTCTGCGTCCCAAACCGACGCAATGGCCTTCGATGCGAAAGCCATCCGTGCCCAGTTCCCCGTCCTTGCCGGGGAGTCGGGCGACTCCCGGCTGGTCTACCTCGACAGCGGAGCCTCTTCCCAGAAACCCCGGGCGGTCATCGACGCCATCGACTCGTTCTATAAACACGAGTACGCGAGCGTCCATCGAGGGCTCTACGCCCTTTCCTCCGAAGCCACCCGCCGCTTCGAAGACGTGCGCGCCAAAGTGTGTCGCCTACTCGGAACAAAGAACCCCCACGAGGTCGTCTTCACCCGCGGAACGACCGAATCGATCAATCTCGTGGCGCAGAGTTGGGGCCGCTCGAACCTGGAAGCGGGTGACGAGATTCTCATTACCCAACTCGAACACCACTCGAACATCGTTCCGTGGCAACTTCTCTGCGAGCAGACCGGGGCCGTGCTCAAGGTCGTCCCGATCAACGAACGGGGTGAGGTCGAACCCGCCGCCTTCGAAGCGAGGCTCTCGTCGCGCACGAAAATCGCAGCCGTGGCCCACGTCTCGAACGCACTCGGCACGGTGCTGCCCGTCTCCGACTTGTGCAGTCGAGCGCGGTCCGCAGGAGCACTGACTCTCGTCGATGGCGCCCAGGCGGTGCCCCACGTCCCGGTCGATCTCGCCGAAATCAAGTGCGACTTCTACGCGTTCTCGGCGCACAAGATGTTCGGTCCTACCGGAACCGGGGTCCTCTGGGGTCGCCACGATCTACTCGAGGCGATGCCGCCCTACCAGGGAGGGGGCTCGATGATCCAGAGCGTACGCTTCGAAGGCACGACCTTCGCCAGCCCCCCCCAACGCTTCGAAGCCGGAACCCCGGACGTCGCCGGCGTCATCGGCCTCGGTGCGGCTCTCGATTGGTTCGACTCGGTGGACCGGGTGGGCGCCTTTCGGTGGGAGGATCACCTCCTGGAAACCGCAACCCGCGCCCTGGAAACCATCCCCGGGCTCCGGATTCTGGGTACCGCCGCGCAAAAGGTGGCCGTGATCTCGTTCGTACTCGACTGCGCTCATCCCCACGACATTGCAACGATCCTCGACCAACACGGTGTCGCCGTCCGCGCGGGCCATCACTGCGCGCAGCCCCTGATGGAGTTTTTCGGCGTTCCGGCGACAGCGCGAGCTTCGCTGGCGCTTTACAACACCCTCGAAGACATCGACGCACTGGTCGAAGCCATCGAGAAGACCCGAAAGATGTTCTCGTGATGGACGATCTCCGCGATCTCTACCAGGCCACGATCCTCGACCACAACAAGCGGCCGAGAAATTTCGGCGAACTGGCCACGGCAAACCACGTGGCCGATGGACACAACCCCCTTTGCGGAGACCAACTCCGGGTCCACGTGCGCGTCGGGAGCAACGGCGGGGTCGAAGACATTGCCTTCGAGGGCTCCGGTTGCGCGATCTCCACGGCATCGGCATCACTGATGACCGAGTTCGTGAAGAACCTTTCCCGGGAAGAGGTCGACGACGCTTTCGAGTCCTTCCATGACCTCGTAACCCGCGGACCCGACGACGAGGTCGACATTCGTTCCCTCGACAAACTCGCGGTCTTTTCCGGAGTTCGCGAGTATCCGATGCGCGTGAAGTGCGCCACTCTCGCCTGGCACACCCTGCGCGCCGCACTGGAAAACAGCGGACAGACCGCGGTCACTGAATAACCCCGTCTCTTGCAACGAGGGACACCACCACGGACCCATAGACGAATTGGCCCTGACAAAACGACTGTCCCAGTTCCTGCGACGCGGGACCGGGCAACCCCATCCAGGTTCTACGAGCGAGAAGGTTCCCATGAGCGACGAAACCACTTTTGACGAGCAACCGAACGCAAGCCCCGATTCGAAAGAGCGCTCGGAATCCGCAGTAGCGGCCACGCCGGATGTTGAACCCGCCGGAATCCGCCCTCGGGTCATCGAGGTCTTGAAGACGGTCTACGACCCCGAGATCCCGGTGGACATCTACGAACTCGGACTCATCTACGAAGTGGCCATTCGCGACGAGGCGACCGCCTACATCCAGATGACCCTCACCTCGCCCATGTGCCCGGTGGCGGAAATTCTCCCCCAGGAGGTCGAAGAGAAGGTGCGCTCGGTGGAGGGGGTCGAAGAGGTCGCCCTGGACCTGGTTTGGGATCCCCCGTGGAGCCCCGACATGATGTCCGAAGCCGCCAAGCTGACACTGAATTTCTAGCACCGGGCGATGCTCCCCCTCGGTTTCGTCGCTTTCCTGGTTTTTGGTGTCGTCCTCGTCCTCGTCGGAGCCAACCAGGCCGATCTCGCGGCGGCGATGGATCTCGACATGCAGGGCAGCGGCCTGCTCGGTGCCTCCCTTTCCCTGGGCCTCGGTCTCGGGGTCCTGGTCGGCGGACCGCTGATCGATCGTTATCCCCGCCGTCCCCTCTTTTGTGCCGCCACGCTGGTTGCAGGACTCGCCCTGCTCTCGACGACCGCCGAGATGGAGCTCGTCCGTGCCGCAGCCCACGTGGGGCTCGCCGGGTTGGGGTGCGGCCTGTTCGAAACGGTTCTCAACGTGATTGCCACCGAACGCTACGGTGAGAAAGCGTCGCGTCCGGTGACGTTCCTCCACATGGCGGCAACCCTCGGAGCCGTCGTGGGTGCGCCTCTGCTCGCCGCGATCGCGGTGGAGGGAGGGTTCGTGGCCGGCTTCCGGGCCACGGGTGTCGCGATACTGGGTCTTTCTCTCTGGGGACTGGCGGCTCCTGCCCTCGGCGTCTCTGCCGCTCCGCCGGAGTCCCCGCAACCGACCCCGAGTCCGCGGGATCTACTCGCTCACCCCATTCTCGTGGGGCTTTGCCTCGTGAGTTTTGCGTACATCGGCGTCGAGGCGGCACTCACGATCTTCGCGATCCCCTACGCGGACGGTGTCCTGGGCCTGCCCAGTTACGACGGGCAGATGGCCATCTCGACCTTCTGGCTCGGCCTGCTGGTGGGGCGACTTCTGCTTTTGGCCTCGAGCAACGAATTCCAACCGCGCCTCTTCCTGCTTTCGGGAGCCGCGATGGCGACCCTGGTGGCCGTGGCAACGGGGCTACGTTGGGTACAAATCGAAGCCTGGTTCGGTTTGACAGGGTTGATCCTGGCCGGGGTCTTCCCCGCACTCGTCACCCTGGCCGGGCGGGCCTTCCCCCAGTCCCGTGGAACCGCCATCGGGCTGGCCGTGGGTGCAGGTTCCCTGGGCGGGTTCGTCATTCCGTGGGCCGTGGGTTGGACCGGCGACTTCGCCGGTGTCCGCCTGGCCGTCGGGGGCCTCGCCCTGGGCGGCGTGGCGATCGCCGGAGTCGCTCTTTTTTTGATGCGATCGCCGAGACTCCTGGCGAACGACTGAGCCGGCGAAAACGCGGGGCGTTAGGCCAGCATGGGCATCAGGGCCGCAAAGTTCCAGGCCAGCCACAACGCCTCGAGGATCGCGATCGTGGTCACGTTGCGCGAGGCCGCGTAAATTCCGGTCGCCACGATCTCAAAGGAAAGCAGGACCATCACGAAAATCGGGATCATCAGGAATACGATCCCGGACGTGATCTGGAGCAGGGCGCCGATGACCAACGTCGCAACGACGATGGCGTGTCCGCCCAGCGACGCCAGGGTCGCCCGCAGCGTCGAACCCTGGCGCAGAAGAAGATTCGAGGCGAGGCAGAAGGGCAACAAGAACAACGCGGCGAACATTCCGATCAATGCGCGCTCCGGGCCCAGCACCATTCGGTGGAAGGTGACACTGAGGGGCGCGAGTAGGGCGTAGATCGCCGCGAACCCGATCACCGCCGCAACCCCGCATTGGATCGCTCGACCCGTTCTCGACGCGAGGGCGAGTTGGCCCGAGGCTGCCAACCACGCCAGCATCACGCCGCCGGCGTAGGCGAAATGCAGAACCACGGTATCGGCCACGGCGAGCGGAAGAAACTCGGCGGGCCCCTCCACCGCAACGAGGGGCAGGGTCACGACGAGCGCCCCGGCAAAGAGGCCAAGCCGTTGCCCGACGCGACCTCCCGGAGCTTCGGCGACCCGCGTCGCCAGGCGACCAACCGCAATCCCCAGACCGGGCAAGAAAAGCAAGAAGGCCAGGGAACCCCAGAACTGGGCCTGCATTCTCGGGTCGACGATGGCGGCGGGTTCGGCGCGCTCCACTGCGTAGACCGCGTCGAGCCACGCAACGCTCTCGGCAACCGTGCGATCGGCGGTGATGACATCGACGTGATTCGTTCCGGGAATCTCGACCAATCGCACCCCAGTCCCCTCGGCGGGGTTGCCCACCGTCTGCCCCACCTGTGGCGCGCCTTCGTCCGACAGTTCGGCGGCCAATGCGGCGAGCATCCCGTGGGTCCTCTCGGGATCGTCTTCGGCATACAGAAAGAGCACGTTTCGAGGCTGGTGTGGGCCACTCAAGCGCCAGCCCCCGGAAATTAGGAGGACGGCGTCGATCCCGGAATCGCGACCGCCGTAGGAAAGGCTCGCTCCCGCTCCCATCGAGTGTCCGCCCACGGAGATTCGCGTCCCATCGACATAGGGCGACGTGCGAAGAAAATCCACGCCGGCCGCAATGTCCTCGACGAGGCCACTGTCATCCCCGATCCCGCGTCCCAGCGGACGTCGATTCTCCCCGTGACCCCTCAAGTCGATGGAAAGAACCGCGTAGCCCGCTTCGGCCAGCGACCGGGCGAGGGGAGACATCATCGCTCGGTCGCCCGAAAAGCCGTGCACCAAAACGAGGGCCGGCGGACGCTCACCCGGGGGCGGAGGCTCAGGAAGTCCGAAGGGAGGAACCTCCCCAGACTCGGGCCGCGGCACGGTGAGTGTCGCCGGGACATCGCCCTGAAGATCGACGCGAACGTGGGGCGGCCCCCCGCGATCGAGTTGCCCCAGCCACACGAGGTCAAAGAGAAGAAAAACGAGCGCCGCGATCGAAAGACGAGACCACCACTTCATGGGGACATTCCACCGTGTGTCGGTTCGCACGTCAATGGGCGCTGGTGAAAACCGGAAAGCCAGCCATCGGAAGAATCGCGATGCTAGGCTGCCCCCGTGTCTTTGCCCCCCCAAAGAATCCTTCTCACCGGCGCCAACGGACACCTCGGCCAGCAGTGGCTCAAGGCCACTTCCCAAAACGAGCCGACAATCGCCACGCGCGCCCTGGTTCGCTCAGATCGCGCCGCCGAGCAGGTCCGGGCCCTCGGACCGAAAGTGCAACCCGAGGCACTCCAGATCGTCGATTACGCCGATCGGGAACAACTGGCGGCGGCCGCCCAGGGTTGTGATGCCGCCATTCACCTGGTGGGCATCCTGAAGCCAAGCCCCACGACCTCCTACCAGGATGCCCATGAGACGACCTGTCATGCCCTGGCGGCGGCGGCGAGCGAGGCGGGCCTGCGCCAGTTGGTCTATCCGAGCATTTTCGGTGCCAGTGCCAACTCCGCGAATGCGTGTCTCGCTTCGAAGGGACGAGCGGAACAGATTCTCATCGAGTCCGGAACACCCACCGCCGTCCTGCGACTCCCCATGGTCCTGGGCCCGGGAGACTTCGCAACGCGAGCGCTAGCCGGCCAGGCCCGCGCCCGCTTCGTCCCTTTGGTCGGCGGCGGTGCCACCCTTCAGCAACCCATCGACGTGCGCGACGTCGTGGGGGCGATGTTTCGGGCTTTGCAAACCTCGCCGCCGCTCAACGAAATTCTCGAACTCGGAGGACCCGAAACCCTCTCTCACGCCGAATTGATTGCCCGGGCCGCCGCGATCGTGGGCGGTGCGCCCCGCACCGTCTCGCTCCCGCTCGGAGCTGTTCGTGCGGCCAGCTCGCTCCTCGAGACCCTTCTCGCCAACCCGCCACTGTCACGAACCGTTCTCGAGGTACTCCAGCACGACGACTGCATCGACAACGCAAGGGCCTGCTCGGCCCTCGAACTCGAACTTCGCGACCTCGACAGCACGCTCCGGTACTGTCTGCTCGGAGGCGAGAAATGAGCACGAAAGAAAACGCCCCGGATTCCGAAACGGGATTGGCCCCCCGTCGACCCATTCCGCTCTGGCAGAAGCTCCTCCCCTGGATCATCACCGCAGCCTGTTTCGCCTACCTCTACACGAGGATCGACGCCGCCGCGGGTCGAGAAGGCGACACCGTCACAAGCTATCTCGGAGCCGTCTTCGCGGGCGTCCATTGGGGCCAATGGCTGGCGCTGATGATTCCCTACTCGGCCTTTTTCTTCCTGGTCGATTCCGCCGTCGTCTGGCGCGTGATCAACTGGTACAACACGAAAATTTTCTACCGGGACATCCTGCCCATCCGCGGCAGCTCCTACATCCTTTCCATCATCAACGAGCAGGTCGGAAAGGGAGCCATGGGGGTCTACCTCTACCGGCGTTATTCCGTTCCCGGCTGGGAAGTCGGCTCGAGCATGGCCTTCATCATGTTCTGCGAGTTCTACTACCTGCTCTTCTGGGCGACAGTGGGCTACGGCATTGCCGGCGATCGCCTCCCGGACCAGTTCGCGGCGATCCCCTACATCGCGATGGGAGCGCTTCTTTTCTTCGCGCTCTTCCATTTGTTTTTCACCGGGCGCTTTTTCCCGGCGGTCGAGTTCCGCTCTCGCCCCCTCTTCAAGGCCTTCCGCGAGGCAAAGATCCGTCACTACCTGGCCATTGTCGCCATCCGATCCCCGGCGCTGCTGGGGGCGGTCGTTGTCTACACCCTGGCACTGCGTCTCTTCAGCGTCCAGGTGGACTTTGTCACCATGCTGGGGGTGCTGCCGGTGATCTTCTTCGGGGCGGCAACGCCCGGCCCCATGCGCTCCGTCGCGATTACACTTTGGGTCGTTCTATTCCCGGGGCATGAAGGGGCCATGACCGCGTTCGGATTCGTCCAGCACAATTTCTTCATCTTCTTCAACGCCGCGATCGGCGTGATCTTCTTGAAGCGCGCCAATCGCGAACTCTTTGGCGGAGAGACCGGCGAGAGTTCGTCCCCCGCCTGACGGCCCGGATCTCACCGCCGCTTTGCGAGGAGGCGGTCGATCATCGAGACGAGGGTCGAGGCGACCAACGCCCAGGCCAGGAATCGCACGACGCCCGGGCCCGGCCAGGAAATGCCGAGCCCATCGCGCACCAGGGGGACTCCGAGCAAGACGAAGTAGGCGATGCCGTTCCATCTTCCAAGTGAACTCGCCCGGAGCGGTCGACTCTCCTGCACGCGAGAATCGACGGCGTACTGCACGAAGGCCAGCACCACCAACCCGGGAAGTACTAGCGGGATTTCACCGCGCGCAGACAGGGCGAACAAGCCCAAGCTGACAAAAATGGCGTCGGTTGCATGGTCAAAGAGCCCGCCCAGGCGGGACGCCTCTCCTCGCCGACGGGCGATGGGGCCATCGGCCAGGTCCGTCACGACACCCACCGCATAGAAGGCCAGGGCCAGCCCGGCGTCGGCGGATGCGATCGACACAGCGCAGGCCGGAGCCGCCCCCAGCCGAAGCCCGGTCAGGAAGTTCGCCCACGTGAGCCAGTCTCGGCGTGCGTTTCCCGGAGCCATGGCGCGGAGGCTATCGCAGACGGCGGCGACTCCCTTCCGCCCCACCGGAACACCCGCTAGCGTGTCCAACCATCGCAGGGGAGACTCCGAAGTCGACATGGTCCGGGCAAAAATCCGCTTCCGATCCCACCTCCTCCGGAAAAGCGCTGCATGTGGCGCTTTGCTGGGGGTGCTCGCCTGCCAGGAGGCCCCGGAGCCCGCTGGCCCCGCGGCGAAAGCCGCAAAATCGCCTGCGGCACCCGCACCCGCCGCTGAACCGGCTCCCACCAAAGACCCCGCGAGCCCGCCTAGCCAGGCCGAGCTCGTGGCGCGCGGAAAGAGCGTCTACAACGCGAACTGCATCGCCTGCCATAACCCGAACCCGGCGCAGGACGGCGCCATCGGTCCCGCGAACGCCGGCTCCTCGGTGGCGCTTCTCGAAGCCAAGGTGATCCGCAACACGTATCCCCCCGGTTACACGCCAAAACGCAGTAGCCGCGCCATGATCGCCTTGCCCCATCTCGCCGGCGAAATCCCCGCTCTCCACGCTTTTTTGAACGCGTCCAACTAAGACCGGCGACCCTTCGCCTGGGCGGGTGAACCCCCCAACGCAGAAGCACCCGCTCACCGAAGCGAGCGGGTGCTTTCGAGCACTCGCGTGGGCCGCGGCTGGCCCTTTCCCCCCTCGAATTAGCCGTTGATCGCAACTCCGATTACGTAGAGCGCCAGGGTGAGCAACAGGCCAAAGTGAATCGTCCCCGAAACACTCGCGAGCGGCTTCTGCGTCGCGACCCCGGGTCCGATCAGGGCATTGATCTCGACCAGCAGGATCAACCCCCCAGCGACCAGCCAATAGGGCAGTAGGTTGGTGCCCGTATCGAAGGTGGCCAGGTGGCTCGCCGATCCCATGAAGAACAGCATCGGGATCGAGAAGAGGGTGTTGGTTCGAGACGCCAGGCCGGCGCGGGCGGCCCGGCCAGCCGCCTCGGGAATCGCTTCTCCTCCCGCGGCAATCTGCTCGGCGGAACGAATCACGACCTGTTGAGCGGGCCAGATGATGACCCAGACGTTGAGGAACATGAGCGTTCCCATGAGCCCGCCCGTCAGGATGCGCGTCATGTAGGGATCTCCAAAGCCGATCCCTCCGTGCCCCCATTTCATGAGGACGATCGTCCACCCGGTGAGGAACGTAAACGCCGCCCCCCAACGGAACCACCAGAGCGCATTGGGCACGAGCCCGCGGGTCATCGCGCTCTTCGCCTGGCCCCCCAGTTCTGTCCCGAAGAACGGGGTCTGTATGAAGTTGAAGTAGTAGAGGACACCAATCCAGGTGATCCCCGCCTTGAAGTTAAACCAGCGGAGCAGAAATTCCCACCCCTGAGCGGTCGTAATGAGATCCATCGAATCCCCCCCAAAAAACAAACGTTTCTCATACGGAGCCAGAACGCGCCGGCCGACAGGTCGGCCAAGCCCCCAAACACGCGCTCCGACGAAACTGCATTCTATCCGGTGAGTCGGGATTGCGCTCTATTTGGTCAGTGACCTCCATGCTGGAGTGGGTGCTTTTAGCTACATCTCGATCACCGCGAAGTGGTCTCGAGAAGCCCCGGAACAGTATGGAAACTCGCGGGGTCCTGTATCACTCGGGGCGCTCTCGTACAATTCAGACGCGTCCGGACTTCCGAACGGCGCGATCGATCGACCGCCGAGCCCCCGATTGGAGCCCAGTGAACCCCGCAACCCCCATCGAGCGGCTCACTTTCTCGCGGGCTCGGGCCTTCGGGGTCCGCTTTCTGCGATGGGCGCTG
>JAZAOF010000088.1:0-10006 GCA_036228265.1 Myxococcota bacterium
AGGACCTCGACGATGCGGCCTTTGCCCTCGACCTGGGCGTCGACTTCCTGGCGCTTTCGTTCGTGCGCTCGGCCAACGACATTGCGCCCCTCCGCGAACTCCTGGCCAACCACGACAACCGCGCCCGGGTCATCTCCAAGATCGAAAAGCCCGAGGCCCTCGACGATCTCGACGCCATCGTCGCCGCGTCCGACGGTGTCATGATCGCGCGGGGCGACCTCGGTGTGGAACTCCCCCCCGAAATCGTGCCCCTGGCCCAGGAGCGCATCATCGAGCGAGCGAGGCACTTCCGGCGTCCCGTGATCGTCGCCACCCAGATGCTCGAGTCGATGATCCAGAACCCCCGGCCCACCCGGGCCGAGGTCTCGGACGTCGCCGGGGCCGTGCGAAGTGGCGCCGACGCCGTGATGCTCTCCGGCGAGAGCGCGGCCGGCCAACACCCCGTCAAGGCGGTCTCCATGATGGACGAGATCGCGCGCCGTACCGAGGCCTACATGGGGGACCGGGACAATTTCGCATCTCTCTGGCGTGCCCCCGTCTCGGAGCCGCCGATCCCGGTGGAAAATGCGATCGCGAGCACCACGGCGGAACTCTCCCGCCAGCTGTCGGTCCGGGGAATCGTGATCGCCTCGGCGGCCGAGTGGTCCACGGTCGTCATGAGTGCCGGCCGGCCCTCGGCGGTTGTCTTCTCGACCTTCGTGGAACCCGCCGCAAGCCGCCGGGCGAACCTGCTGTGGGGCGTGATCCCCGTTCCCGTCGAAAAGCGCGACTTTGCCGACCGGCCGGAACTCGCCCGTCGTATCGTGCGGGCTTTCGACCCGGGCCACCAGGGCGAGAGTGTCCTGCTCGTCCGGGGTTTCCGGGCGACAGCGGCGAACAGTACGCCCAGCGTCACGGTCCTCTCGATCTAGAACTCAAGGGTTCTCCGCATTGGACCTTTCCCGTACGGACCGGGAAAAAGCGGATTTTCGAGGGGGACTTTCGTGTCTTTTCAACTTTTTTTTGGGCCCCGCTGAGAAACTTTTTGCCGCTCAGATCCAAATAACGCGCCTTTCACCCCGAAAACGAGGGCGAACAGCCCCAGCAAAGGGACTTCCCCTACGCATTTCGTCCCGTTGACCTTTTTCGGCTCACACGAAAACCTGACCGCTCATCGCGTTGAAATCTCCTCACCCGAGTTGAACGCGGCTTCTTCCACGCGGAAAGGTGCTGAATGCGAACCGGTCTCCAGCGACACGATCTCTCTCCGAACCCGGGGTCTCCCCCCACTGAAATTCGACCGTCTCGCTGTCCCGCACCCCGAACACTGGCCGGGCTGTTCGCGGTGGTGCTGCTGGGAGCCCATGGCGCCTCAGCTATCGAGCCCGCGGCCCCTGTTCCCGAACCGGGCCCCATCGGATCCAACGACCTGGTCATTCTTACCGGCGACCACTCGATGGTCATGAACGCGGCCCTCGAAACCGCGGTCACCGGCAATACGGTGAACTTTGAGGGTTCCGGAGCTGCGGGAGCCACGGATGCAAAGGGGTCGCAGAACCTTCACCTCAGTGGTTCCGACAACTACTCGAGGTTGTTCGGCGTGACCGCCGTCGCGCAAAACAGCGGCTCCTCGGTCAGCCAGAACGTCAACGTCAATGCCGTCATTCTCGTCCAAATCGGGGGCAACGCTTCTGGCGGTGCCATGGACCTGCTCGGGGCTTTCGACTCGGGGTCTCCGCCGACCGCTCCCTGACTCACGCCGTTCCGTCAGCGCGTGAATCCCGCAAGCCACTGCCCGAACGTCTTGCGTGCCCGGGACAACCGGGAGGGAGTCGGCTCGGCCCGTGGAGGGTTCCCCCTCCCGCGAACACCCGTCCTGCTGGCACCCGGCGGTTTGCCCCTCGCGGGTTCAGCGCCGCCGCGTCGCGGCCGCTGCAACCAGGCCCAGGGCGAGGAGCATCGCCGTCCCGGGCTCCGGAACGGGGTTGCTGTAGATGGGAGCGACGTAGATGTGCTGTTGGGGCGCGCTGCCCGCAAGCAACTTGATCCCGGGTTCGTTCACGTCCCCGTCCACGTGCCCCCCGGCGTAGAGTGCACCCACTACGCTCAACAACTCGCCGTCGATTCCCTCAAAAGGCGCGTAAACCGCTCCGAACCATTCCACGCGCTTGTCGGTCCGGAACGTTCCGTGCGTCTCCAGCCAGACCTTCGACGCCAGGGTTTGATTGGCCGCGAGGTAGTCCACGGAAGTGACCCCGTCTTCGGACACCCAGACGTTGAGGGATTGGGAGGGCGAATCGAACGAAACATCGCCCTCGACGAAGATTTCGATCGGATCCCCCGAAAGGTCGAGATAGAGGTTCGATTTCTTCGTGAGGTCGATGGCACTGAAGACATAGGTTCCGCCGGTGAGATAGATGTCCTCCGCCTCAAGCGTGCCGTAGGTGCCCGGGAGAAGCGGGCTGGTCAGGCTGCTTCCGGCGTCGCCCGTACTGCCACTCCCCGCGGTAAATACGGCGGGCCCGGGGAGGCTCACCGCGGCGAAGGTCTCCGGAGTGACAACGGTGGTGCCCTGGCTCGTAGAACCGCCGGTCGTCGTGGTCGGTTCGACGCTGAGTGTCGTACCGTAGACCACGTCGCCAATCACCTGCACGTTTGAACCCAGGTAGATCGAGCCGTTCGCCCGGGTGTCCTGGAGGACCAGACCGTCCAGCGCAACCGCCAGGTCACCGCCGCTGCGAACACTCCCCTGGAGGTTAATCACGTTGGCCAGGGAGACATCGCCAAGTGCGACGATGTCGCCCCCAATGGTGGCGGTCGCTGGCCCCCGGACCTCTGCACCCACCAGGGTTCCCACCGGGGCCGAAGAATGGACGGAGCCGGTCACGTCGTGGCCTTGCGGCAGTTCGATCGTTCCCATGGCGACAACATCGCCCGCAACATCGGCTGGCGAACCGTCGACCCGGACGTTGCCGACGCCGTAAATCGACTCGACATTGCTGGTTGTCACCTGCAAATCGTTCGCCGAACCAATCGGCGCGCCGCTGACGTGGTGCAGTTCCATACTTACGGACTGCGCTCCGTAGATGGCAAAATCCGCAAAGTTCAGCGGAGTGGCGGCAGCGGCCGCAGCGCCCACCCAAACCGCGAACCCGAATAGGGCTTGCATGGCGCTCTTGGAACGGATGTGACGCATGCCTTTCGGCGTTCCCCCAACTGAAATGATCCACCGACCAAGAGCTGCCTCTTTTCCCGTACGGGAAAGGGAGGAGTTCTCGAAGGTGCGTGGCGCGGGGTCGCCGGAAGTGACCAAAATAGTTGCCGCGCCGGAAACATTTACCCCTGGGGGGGCAGGATCAGCCGAGTTGCGCGCTCATGCGTTGGCAGCTCAGCGGAAGAGGTCGAAGGTCACGGGCACCCGGAGCCCGATACTGACATCGGGGGCGTCATCGGTCACACCGATGCCGAGAAACAGGCTGTAGCTCGTCCGGGGACTCGTTCTCCACGTCCCGCCGAGGCCGAGCGTGCCAATCTGGAGCGGGGTCGAACCGGGAATTACGTGTCCGTTCTGCGTGGTCCGGAACACGTAGGAATGGTCGTAGCTGAAAAGGACCGAGAGGCTCTCGTTGAGGGAGAGACCAAATCCGAGACTCGCCCCGATGACGTCCCCGGCATCGACCCGGCCATAGGGCACGGCGGGTAGGTCCGGGTCGGCCCTCGGCTGCAGTGCAGACACGTCGCGGGCGATGTTCCAGGTGTAACGGACATTTCCGAAGACAACCCCCGGCTCGGTCGGGTAGACAAACGAAATCGTAGGCGTGAGCGAGAAGAAACCCGAACCCGTCGGAAGTTCCTTCTCGACGGAATAGAGGTTGGCTTCAGGTCCTTCCGTGCGCTTCATGTCGTACGGGTCGGTTCCTGTTGGGAAACGAGCCGATAGACCCGCAACGAACGACGGGATCTTCTCGGTGCCCTTGTTGAGTTGCGCGCGCACGCCAAAGCGTACATCGCCAATGTTGTAGCCCGTCGCCTTGACGCTTCGAACGAGGTCTTCGCTGCTCGTGGTGGTCGGAGAAAGCTTCGTGCGACTCCAACCGGCGATGAACGGAACGCCCAGGTCCAGTTCGAGCCAGCTGAAGAGCCCGTAACGAGCGCCAATACTCGCCGTAAAGCTCGACGTGTCGCGCTTCGTGATATCAATGCGCCCCAACGTAATGGCGGGGAGGATCGTATATCCCGTGATCTCGAGCCGATTGACGGAGGAGTACGCGTACCGAATCTGCGGATCAATTTGCAGGCGTCCCGGGGGCAAGAGAACGCCGCCTGCCCGGAGAGGAATCGAATCTTCCAGTTCTCGCTCGCGTTTCTGCATCGGGGTTTCCCCGGTTTCCCCGGCCACCTCGGTGGCACGCTCTTCGCTTGTTTTCTCGGCCTGGCTCTCGGCCTCCGCCGCGTTGGCCGTGGCCGTCGAACTCGCTTCGGACGCTTCGGCGGTCTTTGCATCTTCGGTCGGAGCCTCGGACGCCTGCGGGGCGGACGCCGCTTCGGGCTTGTCGGGGCCGGCTCCTCGCGATGTCGCCAGCTCCCCGGTTGCGGCGACCCGCCCGATGTCGTCGGGGGCGACACGCAGATCGGTGGGCACCGGGCCCGTGGAGGCCGTGACGGCCTCGCGCAAACCGGCCACCTCGCGGCGCAAAGCCTCCAGTGCGCGGGCCTGGAGTTGAATCTGCTGCTGCTGGGTGACGACGATCTGCTCGAGCTCAGACGGAGGCCCACTGAACTGCGCGCAAGCCGGTAGCCCAGCCAGCGCGAGCAGGCCCATCCCGACGCCGAAGATTCGGCTCCGGTCGCGATCCCTACGAGCGTGTCCCCTCACCGCTCTCCCCTCGTCCACACGTTCTCTCTCTATCGGGAATCGGGGTCCCGGAGTTGAACAGAGTCGGCGGCGAGACTGCCCCGCGGGGCACGTCCCTTTTCGTCAGTAGACGTAGAGCTTGGGAATCCCAGGAACCGTGAGCGACGGAACGACTGGCACCATCGGCGACCCAATCCCCGAACCGGGCACACTCCGAAGGTGGATCGTGATTTCGCGGTACTGCTCCAGCGAAACGTTGTCGAGGGTGTTCACGATCATCGGATTATCGAGGAGCGCCTGGTCGCCGACCGGCAGGTTCTGGCTCTGCACGACCATGTCCTGGGCTGCCAATCCATGCCCCACCGCGGTCAGACCGCCGGAAACAGTGAGGACGTCTTCCCCGTCGGCCAGTACGCGCATGAGAGCGGTCACCTCGATGTCGAGTCCACCCGGAAGTGCAGCACCACCGCGCGAATCAGCGAGGGTCTCCTCCTCCACCGGTTCGAGTTCCGAGACCAACCCCAATTCGTCAAGCCCCGGTCCGTCCCCGGCCAGGGCTACGCCGGAAAGCAGTCCTCCCGATATCGCCACGACCAGGCCTCGTCGTATCGTGCGAAGAATCCCCATCAGTTGGCGTTGAACTCCGAGGGACCGGGCAGTTCCATCCCCAGCGGTACCGTCAACTGCGCAAGGGTTTCCGAAGAAACCGGCGACCAACGGCGATGCTTCCAGACGTCGATGTCGTTGAAGTTGGATCGTGCCAGCGTCGCTTTGCCACGAACGACAAAGAAGATCCCGTTCCACAGGTCCTTGAGTTCCGCGACGCTCATGCTCCAAACACCCCGCGCCGGGTCATTGACGAGAATCTCTCCTCCGACTTCTCCAGTAACCACCACAAAATGTGGCTGGTCCAGGTGCTCGAGAAGCACGATCCCGGCGACCCCGATCTCCCCAATGCGGTCTGCCTCAATCCGAAAACCGTCTGCACTGAAGCCACGGTCGTCGAGAAATCCCTTCATATCGAGAAGCGAGAATCCGTCCTTTCGGATCCGGTCCTTGTCTCCCTCCTCCCACATCGAGAGAAACACCTCCGCCTCTCGGGTCTCGCGTTGGTAGTGATGGCTCAGAAGCGTAGCCACGGCGGCCGATCCGCAACTGAAATCAAAACGTTGCCGCACCGTCTCGAGGTACTTGAGTTCCTGCATGCTCCGAATCGGCACGCTGAAACCGCCCGCGGCATTCACTCAACCCCAGAAATCAGCCGCCCGCGCACTCGAAGGCGCGAAAAACCCACCCAACAACAAAATCCCCACCGACACCAAAGCAACGAACAAACCCATCACTGGTTCCCGTCGATGACGATATTGACGGTGGTCGAACTCTGGATAGACACATTGTTTCCGCTGTTGATGATGACCGAACTCACTCCATTGAAATCCTGGAAGGAATCGCCGCTGACGGTGGCGGCCCCGGTGTTCACGGTCCCCGAAATCGAGTTGCCTTCAACCTGGCCCACCATGTCCTCGAGGTTCAACACCGTTCGCTCGCCTCCCCGCGCGGCTTCAAGATCCGTGGGAGCCACTGCGGACAGGCCTTCGAACAACAGATCGTCGCCGGGCGCGGCCAGAGCCTCTTCCCCCTTCGGCTCGTCGGCCATCGCGGGCACCGAGCCGACTAGCGTCCCCGCCACGCAGATCCAGAAACACGCCAGCCACAGCACCCCGGTGCCGCGGCCAGTCGCGCGTCGCTTTCGGGGGACTCTCCCCCTCCTTGCGAGCTGCATGTTTCTGCCTAGAAGTTGCACTTTTTCCGATTCTTTCCAGAAACGACGAAGACCGGTGGATCCCTGGGGATCCACCGGTCCGTTTTTCGTCATCCTGACACGAAGCCTATCCGCTTCGTCCAGTTATTCGACAAGGTCGAATTCCTTTCGTCAAGATATTCCTCTTTCGCTCAGTCGGCCGCGAGCGTCGGGCCCGGGCCCACCGAAGCGGTCACGTTGACACTCACGTTCTGCGCTGCCGCGGAACCCGAGTTCATGGCGATTGCGTTCACACCGTACATGGTGCTGAAGTTATTGTTGCCACTGACGTCGACGTTTGCGTTCGCCTGCTCAGCGCCACCTTCTTCAGCCCACTCGGCCACGAACGTGATCTCGTTACCGGTCACGACCGTCTCGAGAACCACGTTGCCGACGTGGGAGTTATCGCCGAGGTCCAGAACCACGTCGTCCGAGAACCGGTCGCCGTTGTTCGAGTTGTCCGCGATATCACCAACGATCTGCTGGCTGCCTTCTTCACCGAAGGTGTTGATGTTGCCATCGGCTTCGTTGTTGCCGTCGCCCTGGGTCACATCCGTGCTCTCAGCCACCTGCGAGCCACTGCCCACGTTGGCGTCATTCGACTCGCTCGCCTGCTGGTTACCAGCGCCGATAGCCGCCGCCGTACCCTGGGTCGAATCCGAGCCATCCGGATTGTTGGAGTCCGAGACGTTGGCCGAATCCGACTGCTGGCTCGACGTCTGCACGCCAGCACCATTCGCAGCCTGGATGCCGTCACCGTTGCTGTCGCCTTCGATGACTTCCAGCTCTTCAATCTCAACTTCCGGGGGAAGCTCGTTGAAGATGTTGCCGTCGCCGACAATCTGGTTGCCCTGCGCCGTGTTGGTGCTGGTGTTGGTGCTGCTGCTGCTGGTGGACGAGTCGATGGTCGAATTGTCCTGCACGCCGTCGCCCGCGATCGCCGCGGCCTGGGCGGTAGCACTATTGCCTTCGATGACTTCCAGCTCTTCGATTTCAACTTCCGGGGGAAGCTCGTTGTAGACGTTGCCGTCGCCAACCAAAGCGGCCCCTTGCGATTCGACGCTGACGCTGGAGTCGATCGAGTTGTCCGAACTGTCCGCGGTAGACACGGAGTTGTTCGAGCTATCGCTCGTCGTCGAGGTCGTCGTGATCGCCGAATTGTCCTCGGTCGTCGAGGAATCCGAGATCGAGTTGTTCGAACTATCGCTCGAGGTGCTGGTCGTGGTCGTCGTGATCGAGCTGTTCGAATCATCCGTGATGTCGTTGCTCGAACTGTTCGACGAATTGTCCACCGTCTGGCTGTTCTCGTCGCCCGAGATCGCAGCCCCGCCGCCGTCGGAATCGTTAAGATTTCCGTCGCCGGTGTTGGCATCCGAACCCGCGGCCACTTCCGTGTCCGTGTCCGTGAGGGTGCCACTACCAACGTTCGCATCGGAATCGGCTTCCACGTCGGCATCGACCGAGGTCGTGCTCAAGACGTTCGCGTTCCCAGCGTTCTGGTTTCCATCATCGTTCTCAACGTCGACATCGTACATGCCGTCGTTGGTCTCGAAGCTGGAATTGTCGTCGCTGCGCGTGTCGACCGTTGAGCTATTGCTCGAGCTATCGACAGTCTGCGTACCGGACTGGTTCGCATTACTGCCATCGTCAGCCGCGATGTCATTGGCATCGCCTTCGATGACTTCCAACTCTTCAACTTCAACTTCCGGGGGAGCCTCGTTGTAGATGTTGCCGTCACCAGCGAGAATCGCGCCACTGGCGTTGTTGCTGGAATCGACATTGCCATTCCCGTTACCGCCGGACGAGTTGTCGTCGGTAAGCGTGACCGAATTCTCCGAACCTACGTTCGAAGCAACACCCGCGGCACCGTCCTGGTCCGTGAGAGTTCCGTCGCCCGTGTTGGCATCAGAGCCAGCAGAAACCTCGGTATCGGTCTCGATATCCGTCTCGGTCTCCGTGGTCGTGGTGGTCTCGGACTCGAAAGACGAGTTGTCTTCCGTGGACGTGACCGTCTGGGTACCCGACTGGTTCGCATTGCTGTCGTCGTCAGCCGTGATCTCGTTGGCGTCGCCTTCGATGACTTCCAGCTCTTCGACTTCAACTTCCGGGGGAGCTTCATTGTAGACGTTGCCGTCGCCAATGATCTGGCCCTGACCCGCGGTCGACTCAACATTCGAATTGTCTTCGGCGGTCGAGTTGTCCGAGTTGTCCGAGCTATTCGAAGAATCGATATTGTTCGAATGCTCCGTGTCCGTGTCGTTCTGCGAGCTGTCGTTGACGATGTCGTTGGAGTTGTCCGTACCGACATTGGCAGCCATATCGGCGTCCGTATCCTGGAGGGTATTGCCGTCGCCGACGTTTCCGTCGTCACCGACTTCGGTCTCCGTCTGAACGTCCATCTCGGAATTGTCTTCCTGCGTCGTTTCGAACGTAGAGTTGTCGTCGGCGCTGGAGTTCGTCTGAGTACCAGAACCCTGGTTCGCAGCCGTACCCGCTCGGTTGTCGTTGGCATCGCCTTCGATGACTTCCAGCTCTTCGACTTCAACTTCCGGGGGAGCCTCGTTGTAGACGTTGCCGTCACCGGTGAGGATGGCCTGGTTGCCATCGACTTCGACTTCGCTGGTGTTGCCACCGTTGGAGGAGCTGTCGTTGACGATCTCGTTGGAGTTGTCCGAACCAACATTGGCAGCCATGTCGGCTTCCGTATCCTGGTCATGCAGCATATTGCCGTCGCCAACGTTTCCGTCGTCACCGACCTCGGTTTCCGTCTCGATGTCGGTTTCCGTCTCGGTCTCGGTGGTGGTCTCGAAACTCGAGTTGTCGTTGGCCTGCGTGCCAGAGCCGATGTTCGCGTCGTTCTCGGCCGAGTTTCTGTCACCTTCGATGACTTCCAACTCTTCGATTTCGACTTCCGGCGGAGCCTCGTTGAAGGTGTTGCCATCACCTGTCAGGACGTGCTGATCGCCGCGAACATGGCCGTTGCTGTTGCCATGCGAGTTGTCCGTAGACGTCGCGGTATGCGTGCTGCTGTCCGTAGACGCACCGCTGATTTGATTCCCACCTGCCTCGTCCGCGTTCGTCGTGGTCGTGGTGGTGTTCGTTTCCGTAATAGTTTCGGTGATGACGTCGTCTTCAGCGAGTGCGCCGTTGGCGCTCAAGATGAAGCATGCGGCCGCCATCATGAACAAAAGCCTTCTCATGGGGTTCTCCAGTTCAACCTTTTCTTTTTTGGTCATCGTTCGTGCGGGCCTCGAAGCGCCGGCGGACCTTCCGCCGAGTCGCCCGACCGGCTCGGTACTCTGAGAGCCCGCGCTGGCAATGGCCTAGAAAATGGAAAATCGAATTCAGTATATGCAACCAATATGCCACTA
>JAZAOF010000089.1:0-15396 GCA_036228265.1 Myxococcota bacterium
TCCCAGGGCCGTTTTGTCCGATGCAGACGCCGTGACGGTGAGACGCACGCGAGTACCCGTCCGCCATGTGGGCGGCGTTCTGTTCGTGCGCCACGGAAATGAAGCGGATGCCCGCGGGCGGGAAAAGGTCGAGAGCGTCCATGTAGGCGGAGCCGACGATGCCAAAGATGTCGGTTACGCCTTCGGCTGCGAGTTGCTCGACGAAAGCCTCGGAGGAGGTCATCAGAGTCATGGGGGCTCCTTTGGGTTCATAACCCGGTAAGTGTCTGTCGCAGGATGTCCGTGATCCGGTCGATGTCCTCTCGCTCGGCGACGAGGGCCGGGGCCAGGATCAGCGTATCGTTGGTTACCCGGACGACCAGTCCCGACGCAAAGAGTCGCTGGAGCACGGTTGTGCCGGTGTCGCCGGGGCGCTCCCCGGGAGCCAGGTCGATGCCGGCGAGCAACCCGTATCCCCGGATGTCCTCGACGACCGGTCGATCCTGGAGGTCGAAAACGCGCTCCAGGAAGTAGGGTGCAAGATCGGCGGCGCGTTGGAAGATCCCTTCCTCGCGGTAGATCCGCTGGGTCGCCAGCCCGGCCGCGCAAGCCAGGGGATGCGCGGAATACGTGTAGCCGTGGAAAAACTCGATGGCTCCGTCCGGCGCAGACGATGCAATGGATTTGTAGATTTCGTTGTGCACCGCGACCGCTCCCATCGGTACGGTTCCGTTGGTGAGTGCCTTGGCCACCGTCATGATGTCCGGAACGACGTCGAAGGTCTCCGACGCGAAACTCGTTCCCGTGCGCCCGAATCCCGTGATCACCTCGTCGAAAATCAGCAGGATTCCATGCTCCGTGCAGATTTCCCGCAGTCGTGTGAGATAGCCGCGGGGGGGCACCAGGATGCCCGTGGAGCCAGCGATCGGTTCGACGATGCAGGCGGCAATGGAACTGGCCCCGTGCTTTTCCACCAACGCCTGGAGGTCTTCGGCCAGGTCGACGCCGCGTTCTCCCTCGCCGGGGGTCAATCGGTTTTCTTCGATGGCGGTATGCCGTTGGTGCAGAACTCCCGGTAGGAGCGGGCCAAAATTTTCCCGGTTCTTGGGCATTCCCGCGACGGAGACGCCACCGAAGTTTACTCCGTGGTAACTGCGTTCCCGGGTGACGAAGCGATGCCGTTCGGTCTCACCCCGGGAATGGTGATAGAGACGCGCGATCTTCAGCGCGGTCTCCACCGCCTCGGAGCCCGAGTTTGTGAAGAAGATGCGGTCCAGGTTGCCGGGCATCATGCGGCCAAGGACGGCGGCGAGTTCGAAGGCTGGAGGATGCGCAAATCGGAACGGAGGTGAAAAATCGAGTTGCTGGTACTGAGCGACGATTGCCTCGAGAATTTCAGGTCGCCCGTGGCCCAGGGCACAACAGAAGAGCCCAGAGCAGCCGTCGAGCAGAGGATCCCCGGAGTCGTTCCAGTAGGTCATCCCTTCCGCGCGCACGAGGATCTGTGGCTGTTTCTCGAAGCTGCGGTTCGGCGTGAACGGAAGCCAGTAGTGTTCTCGGTCGCTCATGGGGGGCTCTTTGAGGCAGGGAGTTCTGCGCTGTGCCAAGATAACGCTCTTGGAGCCGGACGTGCCCGTCCGGCTGCGGGGTCCACGGGAGGGCGGATGAAAACGCGCGGCCTGCATCACGCCTCCCTGATCGTCAGGGACACCGCCCGCTCCAGGCGTTTCTACGGGGATTTGCTCGGCTTGGAGGAGATCGCCCGGCCGGATTTCGGGATTCCGGGAGCCTGGTACCAGGCGGGATCCGTTCAGCTCCACCTGGTGGAGCCGCCCCAGGGCGTGGATTCAGGATCTTTGCCCGCCGACTTCACCGTGCTGGCGGCACACCTGGCCTTCGAGATCGAAGATTGCGATGCGGTGGCCGATGCCCTCGAAAGGGAGGGCTTTTCGGTGGTCGGTCGGGGGAGTGCTTCCGGGCAGCTCTTTGCCCGGGACCCCGATGGAAACCTGGTCGAATTCATTCGGCCCGGCGGCGAGCTCGGGAGCCTTCCCGTCGACTGAACCGGGACCGAGTCGGGGTTAGATCCGCCTGTCGCGACCGGCCCAATACGGTTCTCTCACCGTGCGTCGAGCGAGCTTTCCTGTTTCGGTACGGGGCAGTTTCTCGACGAAGTCGACGCCGCGTGGGACCTGGTAGCCCGCGAGGCGTTGGCGGCAATGATCGAGGATCGCATCGGCCAGTTCGCGGTCTCCTGGAGCCCTTGCCCCGTCGACTTCAACGACGACGCGCACCTCTTCACCCCATTCGTCGTTGGGGATTCCCACCGCACAGCAGTCGGACACGCTGGCCAGTTCGAGAAGCGCCGACTCGATTTCCGCCGGGTAGATGTTGACCCCACCGGAGATGATGATGTCGGCGCGTCGGTCGAGAAGATAGAGATACCCTTCGTCGTCGATGCGCCCAATGTCTCCGAGGGTGAACCGGGTTCCCCGCCGGGCTTCGGCGGTCTTTTCCGGGTCGTCTTTGTATTCGAAGGGGCTTTCTTCTCCCGCGAAGTAGATGTGGCCTGGGGTACCCACCGGGACAGGGGTGCCGTCGTCGTCGAGGATGTGGATTTCGAGACCCGGACGCGGGCGACCGACGGATCCCTTGTGGGCGAGCCAGTCACGAGAATCGATCATGACGCCTCCGCCTTCTGTGCCGCCGTAGAACTCGAAGAGAACCGGGCCGAGCCAGGCGATCATTTCTTCCTTGACCGGGACCGATACGGGGGCCGCGCCGTGCATGATCAACTGGAGCGAGGAGAGGTCGTAGCGATCGCGAACCTCCTTGGGCAGGCGCAAAAGTCGAACAAACTGGGTGGGTACGAGAAAGGTCGAGGTCACGCGATGTTTTTCAACAAGCGAAAGAAATTCCTCCGCGTCGAACGATTCCATCAGCACGACGTCGGCTTCGAGCAGAAGTGCGCCGTCGCTGTAGGTACACGGAGCCACGTGATACAAGGGGCAGGCGACAAGATGAGTGCCTCCCCGGCTCGAGGGGCTCGTGAAGGCCTGGATCATCTGCATTCCCATTCGTCCGAGCATCGTCGGCGGCGGCTCGTCGTTGGGGAAGGGGCGATGGACCCCCTTGGGTCGCCCCGTGGTGCCGGAGGTGTAGAGCATGATGTCGCCGGCGAGGGGCGAGGGATAGGGGGCTCCGGAAAGAGATTCGACATCCGACCAGGGACGGAAGCCGGGGATGGATCCGCCAACGCTGAATCGCGAGCGTTCCGGGATTCCCTCCGCCAGTCCCCGGGCGAGTTTGGCAAACCGCACGTCGGCAACAAGTGCGCGTGCCTCGGAGTTCTCCACCACGTAGCGCGCTTCTTCCAGGTTCCAGCGCCAACTCAGGGGCGTCAGCCTTCGGCCCGACCACGTGCAGCCGCGGTAGACGGCATAGTATTCAGGCGTATTGGCCAGGAGCGCTACGACCGTGTCCCGGACGCCGATTCCTTCGGCGTCCAACGCGCGGGAAAAGCGGTTGCCCGCCGGCTCCACGTCCCGGTTGTGCACGACCTGTGCCATCTCCGTACCATCGTGGCATTGGGGGTTGCTGTCAACGCGGCGCTCAATCAACTCTCGAGAGAAACATCATGAAAGGGAAGCGAATGGAGAGTCTCGCCCTCGAAGAGAATGCCGGTGTACTTCACGTCACCCTCGATCGGCCCGGTCGACGAAATGCCATCAATCTCGCGATGTTCGATGAACTCCGCGCTGTTTTCGAAGAGGCGGGGGGCAACCCTCGCATCCGTGTCGTGGTCTTGCGAGGTTCCGACGGGAATTTCTGTTCCGGAGGCGACCTGGCTCCGGACGATGCCCCCGGTGACGACTCGCCCATAGAGGAGCGCACGCGTCGCATTCTCGAAGAGCGTGTCGCTCCCATGGCGAAGGCCCTTCATGCGCTACCGCAACCGACGATCGCCGCTGTCGAGGGGGTTGCGGCCGGAGCTGGAGCGAACCTCGCGTTGGGGTGCGACTTTGTCCTGGCCGCAGAAGGGGCCCGCTTCTGCGAGATTTTCGTTCGGCGTGCGCTGTCGCTCGATTGCGGTGGGAGTTGGCTTCTTCCCCGCCTCGTGGGCCTGCGCAAGGCCAAGGAACTGGCCATGCTCGGCGATTGGATCGAAGCCGCCGAGGCGGCGAATCTTGGGCTGATCAATCGCGTCGTCGCGGCTCCGGAACTCGCGGCTGAAGTCGATGCCTGGTGCGAGCGGTTGACGTGTCACTCGCCCGGTGCCCTGGCGCGAATCAAGCGGGCGCTCGACGAATCTTTCGAATGCGATTTTTCTTTGACCGTCGATGGGGAGGCCGAGGACCAGGCCGCGTGCACGACCTCCCCGGATTTCGCGGAGGCGATCGCCGCTTTCCTCGAAAAGCGCCCCGCGCGCTTCGGCCCGAGATAGCCACGCGCGGTCGCTCCGGTTAGATCCCTTCGCCGAATTCTTCGGGGAGGCTCTGGTTGACCTGGAGGTCCGGTGTCTCCATGGTGACTCGAGAGTATTCCGGTACGGAATGCGTCAGCCACACGTTGCCACCGATGACAGACCCCTTCCCGACGACGGTTTCGCCTCCGAGGATGGTCGCGCCCGGATAGATCGTGACGTCGTCTTCGAGGGTGGGGTGCCGCTTCTTTCCAACGTCGCGTCGCCCTTCGCGGTTGGAGAACGCTCCGAGAGTGACGCCGTGGTAGAGCTTCACGCGCTCGCCGATCACGCAGGTTTCTCCAATGACGACGCCGGTTCCGTGGTCGATGAAGAAGTGCGCCCCGATCTGTGCACCGGGGTGAATGTCGATTCCCGTGTCCTTCTTCGCGGTTTCAGCCATGATGCGGGCCACGAGACGCTCATCGAGTCGGTAGCAGGAGTGCGCGATTCGGTACGTCGAGAGAGCGAGGATGGAAGGAAAGGCGGCGATGACCTCGCCGTAGCTCGTCGCGGACGGGTCGCGCTCGTAGGCCGCTGAAACGTCCTGCCCAACCTTTCGCCGTATCTCCGGGAGTTCTCCCAGGAGTGTCCACGCCTTTTCGGTTCCGATGAGGGCCGCGGCGATGCCGTGGACGACCTGCAGGTCGCTGTCGAGGTGGTCCGTGGGGCTCTGGTCCGTCACCAGGGACCGCAATGCGCCGAGGGCATCCCCGATGCGCCGGGTGTAGGGCAGGATCTCCGTGCTCGCCGCGCTCACCGGGTCGTTGCTCTCGCGAATGGCGCGCAACTCGCTAGCGATCTTCTTGATCTCGTTGGACATCGAAGCCCCTCTCCCCACCGGAAATCGTCCCGAACGGCCGACGTACCCGGATCCCGCGAACTCGCGGCTTGGCGCATGGTACCCGAATCCGCGGCGGTCTCCCCCCGACCGGCTCCATGGCTCGCTCTCGGCTTTTCGAGGCGCTAGAGCCCCGGGTTCTTGGCCGAGCCGCCCGCGTAGGGGTACGACTTCGCGATCTTGACGGGGTCGCCTTCGCGAAACCGGACATCCGAGAAGACGCCATTGAGAATGGCCGTCTCCTGGCTGCTGTAGTCGTTGCCCGTGCGCTTTCCAAGTTCGCCGAGGCTTTCTCCCTCGAGCGCCGTGACGACTTCGAGCCGCGTGACCTTGACGGCGTCCCGCTCTTTTTTTGTGATCGGACCGAAGCTTCGCACGGAGGCCCGCCCGCGCCCAAGGTATTTGTCGGCGGAGCGTGGAGGTGCAACCACGGTGAGCCGAAAAATGAAACCACCGAAGGGCACAAATGTCAGGTTCGCGGCTACGCGACGGCCCTGCATGTAGCCCAGTGTCTGCATGCGCCATCCGTCGAGTTCACCGACGCGAACCGGCCCCTCCGCTTCGATCTCGACACCGTATTCCTCGCCGTGTTTTTCGATGAAGGCCTTCGATCCTTCCTGCGCGTTGTTTCCCTTTCCCTCAAGCGTCGCGAAGATCATGGCTTCCCCATCGGGAGAGGAGGCCCCGACGGCCGAAGGGGTATTGCGCAAACGCCAGCCGCCCGGAAACCGCATGTGGAAGCCGATGTCCGGATGAACGAATACGTTTCCGAGGAAGATTCCTTCGGCGGGATTGGTATCGAGTACGACGCCATTGATCCGTTTCAGGTAGGCCGCATGGCCGGCTCGGGATGCGTCGTTCGCCTGGAATTGAACTCCCCTGGCGCGGTTGGCCGCGGTGGCTGCGCGTTCGGTCGATCCCGGGTGGGTGTCGAAATAACCCGTCAATCGCGAATACCCGAGGTTCTGGCGTTCTACATTTCCGAGCTTTCGCAGGAATGTAGACATGCCCATGGGATCGTATCCGGCGGAGCTGGCGAGAAACTGACCGCCCTGGTCGGCGTCCCGTTCCTGGTCGCGGCCGTAGGCCGCAAGCTTCGCCATTCGGAGGTGGGGCATCGCGAGGGGAGGGGATCTCCGGGCGATTTCCTGCTGTGCCGCGGAATGGCGGGCCGCGGCATGGGTGATTTCATGGCCGATGACATTGGCGAGTTCATCTTCGCTGTTGGTGAGCGCAATGAGTCCCCGGGAGATGTAGATGTAGCCGCCGGGGAGAGCGAACGCATTGGGCATGGGTTGATCGACGATCGTAAACGTGTAGTCGAAGGGTTGGAGCGGGGCGTAGCGCACGAGTTTAATGCCAATCTGACGCACGTACGCGTTCAGTCTGGGATCCGGGTAGAAACCCATCTCGGCTTTGACCTGTTCCGCGACATCCCGGCCGGCCCGAGCGTCATCGTATTGGGTCTTGAGAATGATCGGCTTCTTGTCGGATTTCGGCTTCTTGAGATTGGAGCCGCAACCCGCTGCGCAAAAAACGAAGACGGTGAGCCAGAGCCATGTTCCACCCCGGAGTTTCAGGGGGCGGCGACGCGCTTCCATCCTTGCTCCTCCATGCAGTCGACGAACCGGTTTGCGGCGAGTCGAGCGTTGAGCCGTTCCGAGGTTTCCTGGGTCTGGAGTTCCGGGGGATTGGACAGGCAGGACTGCCGAGCAACCTCGAGTTGCTCCGGGTCGCCACCGGGCTTGGTCCAGGCCCGCCTTGTCGGGGGATCGGCCGCACAAGAGAGAGCGAAGACCAGAGCGCCGAGAATGACGGAAAACGGTCGCATTCGAGGGTTCTCCTTTAGAAGAATCCGTTCTTCGCCGGGATCGGCGAAGGGCTCCCCATGGATAGCTGCAAATCCGCCACGCTGCCCCCGAGAGCCGGTTGCAGTCGCTGGCGTTCGGGACGAAACTCGCGTATTCGTCCGGTCCGCCTGCTTACCCATTCATGATGACCAGGAAGACGTGATGGCCACCCCCCGCTCGATGCCCGAAGACATCCGGATCGTCGATCTCGCGGAGCCCGTACTGACCGAGGGGCAGAAGGCAGCACTGGCCGCAGCCGACGGGATACGGGTTGAATTCGATTCCGACGGGATTCTCAACGAAGCCAAGAAGAGGACCGGTCTTTCGAATTTCGGCGACGAGGATTTTCGGGAACGCCTCCAGGTTTGGGTGCAAAGCCTGTCCGAGGACGAAACCCTCAGTTCCGCGGGGCGAATCGGAGCCTGGAGCGATACGGTTCGTTACGCGACCAATCGGCTGCGGTTGGAAGATCTCGTGTCGCGGCATCCGGAAATCCTGGACGTTCGTATCGAGAAACCGATCATCATCATCGGGCTCCCCCGTTCCGGGACGACCCATCTTCTGAACCTGATCTCCGCGGACTCGCGATTGCGCTCGCTGCCGTACTGGGAGAGTCTTGAGCCTGTTCTCATGCCGGGGGACAACGCGGGGCCCGACGGTTTGGACCCGCGACTTCGCCGGTGCCAGGAGAATTTTGAACGGACGGACGGGCTTCTTCCTTACCTGCGTGCGATGCACCATATGACCCCGGAGCACGTCCACGAAGAGATTGAACTCCAGGCGCTCGATTTTTCGTCCTACGTGCTTGAATGGGTCGCCGATGTTCCCCGGTTGAGGGACGCCTACCTGGCGACGGATCAAACGGCGTCGTACGCCTACATGAAGAAGGCGCTTCAAGCCTGCCAATGGCAGCGCGGCCCCAACCGCTGGATCTTGAAGTCGCCTCAGCACCTTGAGCAGATCGGTCCCCTCTTGGCGAATTTTCCCGACGCGACCTTCGCCGTGACCGCGCGCGACCCGGTTTCGGTGATTGCATCGACCGTGACCATGAATGCCTACGCGAGCCGGATTCGATGCCGGCGGATCGACCTCGACGCCATTCTCACGTACTGGACCGACCGAATCGAGACGCTTCTTCGTCGCTGTGTGCGGGACCGCGATCTGCTTCCCTCGGATTCCAGTGTCGACGTGTTGTTTCACGATTTCATGGCGGACGACATCGGGATGGTCGAACGGATCTATCAATTGGCCGACCATCCCATGACCGATGAAGCGCGCTCCCAGCTCGATACATACATGGAACACAATCCGCGGGGCAAGTACGGCCGGGTACGGTACGACCTGAAAGCGGATTTTGGCGTGGATCCCGCTGAGCTGAGGAAACGTTTCGACTTCTATTTTGAACGCTTTCCGATCCAGGCGGAGGGGGACTGACCGTGGCGGATGAGCGTCTTCGTTTCGATTTCTCGGGATGCCGAGTGCTTGTTACCGGCGGTTCGAATGGGATCGGCCTGGGGGTCGCTCGCGGATTTGCCGACGCTGGAGCGCGGGTTCAGATCACCGGCACACGGCCGTCTGCGTCGGACTACGACCATGACCTTGCGCCCTTCGAGTATGTGTCGGTGGATGTTCGTGATGCCAAGGCCCTGGATGCGCTTGCGGCGTCGATCGAGTCCCTCGACATCCTGGTGAACAACGCGGGCGCCAACCTGGCGTTGCGAAACGAGTACGACCCGGACGTATTCGAGGAGTCGGTCCAGATCAATTTGCATGGAGCTTTCCGGTTGGCCATGCGGTGCAAGGATCGGCTTTCCGAGAGTTCGCTGGAGGGAGGGGGCAGCGTCGTGAACGTGGCCAGTATGTCGTCCTTCGTCGCCGTGCCGATGGTGCCGGGCTACGGGGCGGCCAAGGCGGCGATTGTCCAGATGACGAAGAATCTCGGGGTCGCGTGGGCGAAAGAAGGAGTTCGAGTCAACGCTGTCGCACCGGGAATCATCGATACGAACATGACCGCCGGCATGAAGGGCGTCGAGGTGCTCGAGAAGCCCGAAATCGAGCGAACGGCGATGGGACGATGGGGAACGATTGAGGACGTGGTGCCGGCATTTCTCTTTCTTGCCAGCCCGGCTGCGAAGTTCATGACCGGGGCCACGATTTGCGTGGACGGCGGCTATTCCGCGAAATAGCAAGGGTCGAAGGATGGCCGCCGGGAGGGATTCACTATGAAGGTACTCGTCATCGGGGGGACCCAATTCAACGGTTTTCACCTGGTTCGAGAGCTTGCGAGAACCGGGCACGATGTCACGGTTCTGAATCGTGGGAAGACCGAAGCGCCGCTTCCCGGGTTCATCAAGCGCCTCCGTTGCGATCGAACCGATTCCGACGCGATGCGCAAACTCCTCGGTGGGCAGGACTGGGATTGCGTTCACGATATGTGCGCCTACCACCCGTCCGATGTCGAGTTGATGACCGACATTCTCGATGGACGCACGGGCCACTACATCTTCGCTTCTTCAACGGTGATTTATGCCCCTACCCACGATCTGCCGATTACCGAGGGGCATGCGATCGATGCCGGGCCTGCGCAGAACGAATATGGGCTGCACAAGATTCTGTGCGAGGAGCACCTGCTTCGCGCTCACCGAGATCGCGGCTTTCCGGCCACCGTGGCGGCTTTTTCCATGGTTTTTGGGCCTCGAAACATTCTCCCGGACCGCGAGCAACGGATGTTCACACGTCTCCTGGCGGGGCGACCTGTTCTCATCCCCGGCGATGGAACGACACTGGGCCAGGTGGGGCACGTGGAGGATGAAGCCCGGGCTCTGCGCATGATGATGCAGAACTCCCGGACCTTTGGACGTCGGTACAACCTCACCGGAGGCGATTTCTACAGCGACGAGGGATACGTCGACACCTTCGCCCAGGTGGTGGGCGTCGAACCCGAGAAGATCTTCATTCCCCACGCGATGATGGACGATATCTGGGCGGGAAGGGTAGAACTGGGGGACGCCAGGGTTCAGGCTCGGATTGACATTCGTACTGCCGCGCCGAGCGAGGCGGAACGAAAATCCGCCGCACGATTCCGTTTCAACCGGATTCTTCAGCGGATTGCACCGCATTTGCACCATTGGAACCGGAATGTCCTGTTCAGTACCCGGCGTCTCACCGAGGATGTCGGTTGGGTTCCCGAATTTTCGTTCCGGGGCGCCGTTCAGCAGACCTGGGAGTGGATGGTCGCCGAGGGCTTGGACAAGACCCTCGAGTTCGATTTCGCTTTCGAAGACGAGTTGATTGCACAGATCCGCCGAGGAGGAGATCGATGAAGTTTGCCTTGACTGCGCCGTACCAGATGGGACCGATCGAGGACGGAGAATACGCGGCATCCTTTGCGCGTCTCGCCGAAGAACTCGGGTTCGAGTCTCTCTGGGTTGTCGAACACGCGGTCATGTGCGTGGAGTACGAGTCGGTCTACCCGTACGATCCGAGCGGACGTTCTCCCTTCGACGCTGAGGTCGCGCAACCCGACCCATTGATCTGGCTTACATGGGCGGCCGCCGCGACAAAGCGGATACGGCTCGCTACAGGCGTCTTGATCCTGCCCCAGCGGAATCCGGTGATTCTCGCCAAGGAACTCGCTTCGCTCGACCGACTATCGGGTGGGCGGATGATGCTCGGCATGGGGGTCGGTTGGGTGCAGGAGGAGGCGAAAGCCGTGGGCACGTCCTTTTCCGATCGAGGACGGCGCGCCAACGAGGCCATCGAGGTCATGCGGACCCTATGGAGTGATCCGGTCGCCAGCTTCGAGGGAGAGTACACGCGCTTCTCCGGGGTAGTGAGCAAGCCGAAGCCGGCCCAGGCGGGGGGCGTGCCGATCATCGTGGGCGGGCACAGCCGGGCCGCGGCCCGTCGGGCGGGTCGACAGGGAAATGGATTTTATCCGCTGGGAGTCGATCTCGATGGCATGGTGGAACTGCGGGGCGTGATGGAAGAAGCGGCCCGCGAAGCCGACCGGGACCCGGACACGATCGAAATCACCATGGGCGGCATGGCGGATGCCGATCTGGTGGCGCGGATGGAGGATGCCGGCGTGGGGCGCGTCCTTCTTTTTCCGACAAGCGGTGACCTCGAGGTTCTGCGCGAACAACTCGAACCCTTCAGCCGGGACGTGATCTCCCGCAGCGCGTCGTGACAGGAACTGTCGGCCGGGTGTCCTTCGAAGAACAGCACGCCCTCTACGACCTCGTTCTCCGTTACGCCCAGGGAGCCGACCGGAGAGACTATGCGGGCGTGGGTGCCCTGTTTGTCCCCGATGGCCGCATTGCCGGATACCGGGGTGACCCCGGCCAGGGGGATCCCCTCTATTCCCTCGACGGGCGCGCGGCGATTGTCGAGGGGCTGGCCGGGCTCGAGCAGTTCGAGAAGACCTTTCACCTGGTCGGGAATCACCGCGTGGAGATCCGGGGCTCCGAGGCCACGGGGGAAACGTATTGCACGGCGCATCATATTCATCGCGTCGATTCCGAGCCCTGGGACCGGACGATGGCGATCCGGTACCAGGACCGGTTTGCGTGCGAACCCGGCGGTTGGTTGTTCGTCGAACGCGTGCTTGCGATCGACTGGGAGAGGGAGGCCCCCCTGGGTCCCGGAGGCTGGGCCTAGGCGAGGAGCCGGGGGCGCCGCTAGGCTTGCCGTACAACGTCCGTTCGATCCAAGGGAGTCGCAAAAAGTGGAAAAACTAGTCTACATGCTACGGACCGATGGCGACGGGGATGCGCTGCGTGATGCGCTTCTCGAAAAGGCGCTGCCGGCCCTGCGTGGCGAAGGGATTCGAAGCCCCGCCGTCCTGGTTGCGGACGGGGTGGTGACCGGTGGGGGAAATCGCATGTCGGCTCTGCAGCCCGCCTGTTCGGCCGAGGTTTCTTTCTGGATGGAGAATTCCGATGATCGCCAGGGTTGCGAAGCGATTCTCTCTTCCTTTGGCGAGGCAATCGAGGGGTTCCTGGTCATCGAATCCGTTCCGATGATCTCCGATGCGCGCCGTGCGCTGAGCGGCGAGCGGAGTCCGGGCTTTACTCTTGTTACCGGGATCACGCGTCTTCCTTCCTTGCCCTACGAGGATTTCCTGCGGATCTGGCAGGAAGATCACAAGCAGGTGGCCGTGGATACCCAGGACAGTTTCGCCTACGTCCGCAATACGGTGGTGCGACCGCTGACACAGGGCGCTCCGGGGTGGGCAGCCGTTGTCGAAGAGAGCTTTCCCATGGAGGCGCTCACGGATCCGGAAGCCTGGTATGACGCGGCGGGCGATTCGGAGAAGTTTCAGCGAAACCTGAAGACAATGATGGACAGTTGCAACCGGTTTCTCGACCTCTCGGTCATCGATACCCACCCAATGTCGGAATACCTGTTCGGCGATTGAGGCGGGTTCAGCTTCGCTTGGTGTCGTCGAAAATCGACTGGGTATCCTGCCACCGGGGGTGTTCGTGGGGGGCGAGAGAGTCGTCCTTCTCGTCGAAGTGCACGCCGCACGTGGAGCAGTAGTAGAGGCGCTTGCCCCGGCACTTGGGGCAGGGACTGGTCCCCGGAGATTTTCCAGCTTCTCGGCCCAGGTAGAATCCGAGACCGAAGGTGACGAGCGCAACGATTGCGAGGATCGGGGTCATGTCTGTCTCCCTTTTGGATTCCGTGGCGCTGAAAAAGTCGGAGTCGGGCTTCGAGCCATAATATAGCGCCGCGAGAATGCGACGGGTTCGAAGAGACGCGGAGGTCCGAATCCGGTAGTCTCGCTGAGCGGGTGACAGCTGCACGGTCCGCGGGGAGAGCGCATGGTCCAACTGGGAATTGCACTCGGAAGACTGCATCCGAGTCGTCAACTGGAGGCCGTTCTCGAAGCCGAACGTCTTGGGTTCGAGTCGGCCTGGATGCCGGAGCACCTCGTTTTCCCTGTCGAGATGTCGGGCTCACCGCATCCCGGGGATGACCATCCACCCGTCCCGCCCACGACGCCCGTGTTCGATGCGTTCGCCTACCTGGCTTTCATGGCCGGTCGTACCACTCGGCTTCGTCTCGGAACCCATGTGTACCTCCTTGGGCTCCGAGATCCCTTCGTAGCGGCGCGCGCCGTTCAGACGCTCGAGATTGTCTCCGGGGGACGGGTGGAGTTCGGAATCGGTGCGGGTTGGCTCGAAAGCGAGTGGCGCGCGGCCGGACTGGACTTTCATACGCGCGGCAAGCGCCTCGACGAGGCGCTTCTCGTTTGCAAGCGACTCTGGAGCGAGGCGGAGGTGGAGCATCGCGGCGAATTCTTTTCATTCGATGCCGTCGCTTTCGAACCCAAGCCCATCCAGCGCCCGTGGCCGCCCATCCTCGTCGGGGGCGAGTCGGAGGCTGCCCTTCGCCGAGCGGCGCGTGCGGGCAATGGCTGGCTCGGTTTGACCCATACGCCCGAGTCCATTGGTGAGCCTCTCGCCCGGATACAGGCCTTGAGAGAGGAATACGAAACGACGGATACCCTCTTCCAGGTCACGGTCGGTGCCGAAATTCAGAGCGCGGACGATTGGAAACGCTGGCAGGAGACCGGGGTTCATCGCTTGATCGTATCGCCGTGGTCCCGCTCGCGTGAGGCCGTTGATGGCTTGCGTCGACTTGCGGAGATCGTTTTCTCATGAGCGGCGAGGTCGACCTTTCGGGACAGGTGGTCCTGGTGACGGGGGCTTCCCAGGGAATCGGCCTCGCGATGTCGAGGGCGTTCCATGCTCGAGGAGCTCGCGTGGCCATGACCGCCCGCGGTGTCGACAATCTCAGTCGCGCGGCTGAAGAAGTCGGGGGAGAGTGCCTTGCGGTACCGACGGACGTGTCGGATCCGGTTTCGGTGAACCATTGCGTCGAGCGCGTTGTCTCGGAATGGGGGCGCATCGACGTACTCGTGAACAATGCAGCCGTCGGACGGCTCGCCAAGATTTCGGAAATTTCCGACGAGGACCTCCAGGATCAACTGGCGATCAACGTGGCCGGCCCCATCTACTGCACCCGGGCGGTGGTGCCCCACTTTCGACGTGGGGGCGTTGGAGGAGATATCGTCAACGTTTCTTCGGATTCGGTCGAGCGGCCATTTCCGTATCTCGGGGTCTACGGTGCCACGAAAGCGTCGCTCGAAACCCTGAGCGGTGCCTTGCGCCGGGAGTTGGCGGGGGAGGATGTCCGCGTCACCCTCCTGCGCAGCGGGCCGACTTTTTCGAATTTTGCGAGCGGATGGGACCCGGAGGTGGCCGCCGAGGCGTTCGAAGCCTGGAATGCCGGGGGGTTCCTCGACCCCGAATCGGTGATCGACCCCGTACTGATTGCGGATGCGGCTGTCTATGCCGTGACTCGACCGCGATCGGCCAGCGTGTATACCGTTGACGTCCGACCACGACGCAAAGACGGAGGGGGCAGTTAGACCTCCGAGTGGCGTGGCGGGTGAGAGACGCGGGATCTACGGAATATCGCGAATCCACGATGCGAGGGCGGTTCCGATGTCGTCGGGAGAGTCTTCCTGGATGAAGTGGCTTCCCGCGACCTCGACTTCCTTCTGGTTTGGCCAACTGCGGCAGAACTCCCGTTGGGGACCGCGCAAGATGGCACCGGGTTGCGCGTTGATGAAGAGTTTTGGGATGGGGGAGCTTGCGAGCCATTCGCCGTAGCCCTTCACGATGTTCGTGACGTCGGCGGGCTCGCCCTCGATGGGGAGCTCCCGGGGCCACGAGAGCGTGGGGCGTCGGCTTTCACCCGCTTCGGTAAACGGTCGACGGTAGACTTCCATTTCGGCGTCGGTCATCTCGCGGATTACAGCGCCGGGAAGAACCTGTTCCACGAAGGCGTTGTTCTCGAGGACCATCGATTCTCCCGCCGGCGATCGGAACCCCTGGAAGACCGGTTTCACGGGGGGAGGCCAATCGTCCCAGGTCAGCGGTGCCACGATGGCTTCCATATAGGCGATCCCCTTGATCCGCTCGCGGTGCCGTTCGGCCCAGTGGAAGCCGAGGGCCGAGCCCCAGTCGTGGACGACCAGGATCACGTTTTGGGTGACGTCGAGCTCGTCGAGGAGGGCGTCGAGGAAGCGGGCATGCTCGGTGAAGCTGTATCGGTCGGGACCGCTGTTTTCCAGTTTCTCGGAATCCCCCATCCCGATGAGGTCGGGGGCGATGCAGCGCCCCAGTGTCTCCGCGTGCGGGATGATGTTCCGCCAAAGGTAGGACGACGTCGGGTTGCCATGGAGAAAGAGG
>JAZAOF010000090.1:0-7944 GCA_036228265.1 Myxococcota bacterium
CTCGGCACCGGCCCCCACGGCGATGGCCATGAAGAAATACATGGCCGCCGTGAAGAAGTGAACGAAGAAACTCATCACGAGCATGCCCAGCACGAGCATCTTCTTGTCGCGGTAGGCGGCCGTCGCCTGGGAGATCCGCAAAACGATCCCCTCGAGTCGCGCCTTGGCGGGGATCGGCAGATTCAAGATCCCCCACTGCACGATTCCCGGGAACCAGAGCACGGCGAGCAGTGCCGTGATGATGCCCAGCGCCAAGGGGACGGTGATGGCCGCCACCAGGGTGGCGTTTTCGCCGAAGATCGAGATGCCGAAGGGCAGCGCCACCAGGAAGGTGAGGAAGATGCCGGTCACCCCGAGCACCTTTTCGAGCACGGTGCCGGCGGTGACCTCCACCGTGCGACCGCTGAAGCGCGAGGCATCGTAGAGCTTGTAGGCATCGAGCCCGGCGGTGCTCGGCAGGAAGAAGCCGATGGCGCGCCCGATGAGGAAGGCCCCCAGGATGTGCCAGAAGGGGAGCTCGATGCGCTGGCCGCGGAGAACGAGCTGCCAGCGGACCATCGAGGCGAGTACCCCGAGAAAGCGAACGGCGGCGCCGATGGCGGCGAAGGTCCAGAAGACCGTGGCGTCGATTCGCGCCAGCTGGTCGACGATCATGTCCCACGCGGGGACGCGGTTTCCCTCGGCGTTCGAAACGGGCCACAAGAGCAGCCACCAGACCATGCGCACGGTCAGGACGAGCTTCAGAACATTGAAGATCCGACCGCGCCACGGGTCCCGGGTGAAGCGGGCCGCGAGCAGGGCGATCGCGGCCACCGCGAAGAGCTCAAGCAGGATCGACATCGGAAATCGTCTCCCTCTTTATCGGGCCGGCCGGGGGAAGCGGCGGGATTCGAACAAGGGGGGCATCCAGTCTAGCGTCTGCAGAGCGATTGGGGGACGCCTCTCACTCTTTCGGGGCCTCCCCCGTCATCAAGTCGTCGCGACGCATCCGGTACTGGGTTTCGTTGATCTTTCCGTCGCGACGCTCCTCCTCGAGATCGGCGAGTGCGCGCAGGGTGGCGGGGCTCAGTTGATCGCTGAGCCGTATCGGGAGCGAGGCGCCCAGTTCGTCTTCGGGAGTCTCGGTTTCCATCAGGATGGTCCGGGTGCGCACGTCCTTGCCTTCCAGCGAGCGGGCGGTCTTCGCGAAGAAGGGATCCCGCCAGCGGATGGCCAGCCCGTAGGGGCCCACCGCGTGCATCGTGGAATTCGGGACCGCGCGGAATTCGCTGCTGGTCTCTCCGATCACGGGATCGGGAACCTTGGCGTTCGGGTCGTTCTCGATTTCCCGGTTGAGGTGCGAAAGGTGGAGGTAAAGATAGTTGCCTTCGACGTAGACGGTGAAGCCGGTGTAGAACTTGCGGTGGAAGATCCCGAGCCGACGCTGTTTGCGCACCGCCTTGACGACGACCACCTGGCTGGAGTCGGCCTGGGCCAACGCCTTGGAAACGGCCTTCGCGATCGGCACGATGGTTTCGGCGGTCACGATCGAGTTCAGGTACTGCGAGGGGTCTTCGTCGCCGGAATCCCCCATGAAGGGCACGTTGATGGCGAAAAAACTGTCGTCTTCCTTGTCGACCTTGTATTCGATCGCCGTCAGGATGTTGGTCATTCGTCGAACGGAAATCGTCGCGGGCTGCTTGAGACCCCGGTCGACCGGTTCGCCGTTCTTCACCTCGCCGCGCAACTCCACCTGGATGCCGCGGCTGTCGTAGATCGGGGTGACGACCTCCCGCGTGGCGCACCCGCCTGCGACGACGAGGGCGATCAGGGCGAGGGTCATCGGGGCTTGGCGCATTCAGGTACCTCCTCCCAGGGCGAGCACCGTCCGGTAGGTCAGAAAACTCGCCGAGTAGGCGAGAGCCAGAAGGTAACCGAAAGCGAAGGCTGGCCAGCGCCAGGAATTCGTTTCCCGGCGCATCACCGCCAGGGTGGAAGCACACTGCAGGGCAAAGACGAAAAAGACGAGCAGGGAAGCGACGGTGGCGTTCGTAAAGACCCGTTGCCCGGTCCGGGGGTCGATATCGCCGCGGATGGCTTCCTGGAGGGAGCGGGATTCGTCCTCCGTGGCATAGATCTGGGCGAGGGTCGAGACGATGACCTCTCGGGCGGCCAGGCTGGCGACCAGGCCGACCCCGATCTTCCAATCGAAACCGAGGGGGGCTATGGCGGGTTCGATGGCGTGTCCCAGTTGCCCGGCGTAGCTGTTGGCGAGGGCCAGGCTCGAGGCCTCGGCCGGGGGAAGTTCGGGCGGCAGGGGCGTTCGCGGAAAGGTGATCAGGAACCAGAGAACGATGGACAAGCCGAGGATGATCGTGCCCGCCCGGCGTACGAAGGCCCAGACGCTGCCCCAGAGTTGCGACGCCCAGAGCCGGATCGTGGGCCAGCGGTAGGACGGCAGCTCCATCGTGAACGGAAGACCCTCGCCGCGAAGCAGCGTGCGCTTGAACACCGCCGCGACCCCGAGGGCTCCCGTGGCCCCAAGAAGGTAGAGGCCGAGCATCACCAACCCCTGGAGACCGATGGGTCCCAGTACCGTCTCGCGCGGGACGAAGGCACTTACCAGCAGGATGTAGACGGGCAGCCGCGCGGAACACGTCATCAAGGGAGCCACGAGGATCGTGACCAGCCGGTCCCGGGGCGAGGGAATCGAACGCGTGGCCATGATGCCCGGGCCCGCGCACGCGTACGAAGAGAGCAGGGCGATGAAGCTACGCCCTTCGAGCCCTGCGCGACCGAAGACGCGGTCGACGACAAAGGCGGCGCGGGCCATGTAGCCGACGTCTTCCAGGAGATAGAGCAGCGCGAAGAGCAGGGCGATCTGGGGCAGAAAGACCAGCACGGCGCCCACCCCGGCGATCAGGCCGTCGGCCAGGAAATCCGCGAATAGCCCGGGAGGCACGTGGAGGCGAACGGCGTGGGCAGCGGAGCCCGTGGCATGATCCAAGGCGTCCATGGCGGGCGTGGCCCAGGCAAAGATCAATTGGAAGAAGGCGATCATGACGGCCGCGAAGATCAGCGTGCCCCAGACCGGGTGGAGTAGAACCCGGTCGATGGCCTCGCTGGCCCGGTGGTGTTCGGGAACCGTGTGAAGGGTGTGGGCCACGATCGAGTCGACCCACCCGGCGCGCTCCAGGGCGTCTTCGGGGGGCGCGACGACCGGTCGATCCCATTGCTCGGGTCGTTCCAGGAGTTCGCGGAGGCGGTCAATGCCGAGGCCGCGATGGCCGACGACTCCAACGACGGGAATCCCCAGGGAGGCTTGAAGTCGGTCGATATCGAGTTCGCCCCGCCGGGCTCTCAGTTCGTCGATCATCGTGAGCACCAGGCACGTGGGAAGTCCGCGTCGCATGACCTGGCTTACGAGCATCAACGACCGCGGCAGCGAGCAGGCGTCGGCCACGACGGCAACGGCGTCGGGGGCTTCATCCAGTTCGCCGGCGAGCACGCGGGTGACCACGCGTTCGTCCTCGGCGATGGTGTCGAGGCTATAGGTTCCCGGCAGGTCGATGATCACGGCCCGGCGCTCGCCGAGGGTGAGGCTCCCCTCGCGCCGTTCGACGGTGACACCCGGGTAGTTTCCCACCCGTGCCCGCAGTCCGGTGAGTGCGTTGAAGAGGGTTGTCTTTCCGGCGTTGGGGCTGCCGATGAGGCCGATTCGCAGTCCCGGCGGGGGGGCGACGGCGGTCAAGGGGAGGACTCCCGGTCCGGCGCGACTCCCGGGTGGCGGCGCACCCGGATCCGGGACGCCTCGCTTCGCCGCAGGCAGAGTTGACTGCCGCGGATTTGATAGACGCTGGGATCGCCAAGCGGCGCTCGCCGCAGCAGTGCGACCGGTGTACCGGGAAGAAATCCGAGGTCGAGGAGGCGGCGGCCGATCGGACCGGGTGCCGCGACAGATTCGACGACCGCGGGTTCTCCGGGGCCGAGGTCGCTCAGTACCAGGGCCTCCGCGCCGAAATTGAAATCCGTTTTCATTCTAATCCCACGCTAGCCCGTGCGGGTATCGCGGGCGACTTTCGTGGCCGAATCACTTCGTGTTGGCGCTCGGATCGTCGTCGCGCTCGCTGCGCAATTGGCGGCGCATCAACCGCTCCCCGGCCTCGGCCGGCGTGCAGACCCCGTCGATCACCTCGCGGACCGAGTTGGCAATGGGCATTTCCACGCCCAGTCGCTCGGCCAGGCGGCAGGCGGCCCGGGTCGTCTCCACCCCCTCCGCGACTTCGCCCATCTCCGAGAGAATGGTTTCCAGGTCTTTTCCCTGGCCGAGGGCCAGCCCGACCCGGCGGTTGCGGGAGAGGTCCCCGGTGCAGGTGAGGATCAGGTCGCCCATCCCGGTGAGGCCCTGGAAGGTGGTCGCTTCGGCGCCGAGATGCACGCCCAGTCTCACGATCTCAGCCAGTCCCCGGGTCATCATGGCGGCTCGGGAGTTGTGTCCCTGGTCCATTCCGTCCCCGATGCCAACGGCGATGGCGACGACGTTTTTCAGCGCACCGCCGAGTTCGACACCGGTCACGTCGCTGTGGGAGTAGCAGCGGAACCAGGGGCACGACAGAGTGTCCTGAACCGAGATGGCGTAGGCCTCTTCCCGCGATGCGAGGGTGACGACGGTGGGTTTTCGCTCGGCGATTTCACGCGCGAACGACGGACCCGAGAGGCAGACGATGCGATCGTGGTGTTCTTCGGGGAGCACGTCCGTGAGCACGCCATGCATCGTATACCCGGTTTCGAACTCGAGACCCTTGACGGCGGAAACGAGAAGGCTTCCGGATTCGAGATGGGGGACGGCCTGCTCCGCCACCTCGCGAACCACCGTGCTGGGCAGGGTAAGAAGAACGAGCTCGCTTCCCTCCAGCGCTTCGGCGAGATCGGGGGTCGCCCGAACGGAGGCCGGGATCTCGGCTTCCTTCAGGTAGCGCGGATTGCGGTGGTCGCGATTGATGGCCTCGGCGACCTCGGGGTCCCGCGCCCACAGGGAGACGTTGTTGTCGGCCCCGCAGAGCATCGCGAGACAGGTACCGAAGCTGCCTGCACCAAGGACGGCGACCGGGAGGGACATGACGGCATTCTAACGGTTTCAACGCGGTGGGCTTGCCCGAGTCAGGATTTGAACGGAATTCGTACGTTGCCCCGGCGCCGCGTCAGCTGGCGTTCGTCGAAAAGTTCCATCAGCGGCACGGCGGTTCGGCGCGAGGTGCCGATCACGGCCTTGTACCGGGGTGTGTCCAGTTCGCCGTGCGCGTTCAACGCGTCCTTGACGCGTTGTTCGAGGATGTCCACGGCCGCAGGGTCAAACCACAGGTCGCCCGGGGCGCGCACGAGTTGTCCCGTCCGCTCGAGGTGGGCGACGAGGTTGCGAAAGTGCGGGAGCGGAATCTCCAGTCGCTCGGCCCAGTCGCGTGGCGCGGGGGGCTCGAGTCCCGCCGCCGCGGCGTCGCTTTGAATCCGGTCGATGGCGGCGCGGTCGGAGGCGTCGACGCGTGGAACGAAGCCGGGGAGGCGGACCCGGTCCGCTTCAGCCTCGACGATTCCCGCCGCTTCGAGCCTGGAGACCAGGCATTCGCCGAGGCCCGGGGCGGCATTTTCGGGGAGAACGCCGAGAAGCGTTCCACGCGGCATCCCGGGCAGCAGGGGTTCGGCTTGGTGAAAATTTTCCAGGGACGATTGCGCCCGACCCTCGAGCTGTTCCAGGCCCGAGGAGCCGATCCAGTGCGCGCCGGCCGAGACGATGCTCCCGGCGGCTTCCAACTCGGCCAGCGTGTGCTGGAGTGCTTCGGGATCGAGCCCGGTTTCGTGCCCGAGGGATTTTGAAGTCACGCCCTCGAAGCCGGTCCGGACCACGCGTTCGCGTACGGCGTCGAGCGGGTCCCCCGCGGCGAAGAGTTCGAGTTCGCGAACCAGGGCCGGGTCGCTGCGCCGGCGGTGAGGGGGCGAGACATCCAGTACGCGGCCGCCGCCGAGCGTGCCGCCGGTGCCCTGGGTTCGGGAAAATCCGCGCACGATGAAACGATCGCCCGGCAGCAGCGGGATGGGCTCTTCTTCGACGTGGACTCGCGCCAGGTGGGGGTCACCGGGGTCGGGTACTCCCGTCCCGATGGGAGCGAGGTGGGCGCGGCGACGCGCGGTGCCGACGAGAAACTCGATGGCGATGGCCTCGTCGCCAGCGGGTGCAGACCCCAGCCAGCGAATCTCCACGTCGGCCGTTCGCGTCGCAACGAGAGCGTCCGCCTGTCCCAGGGACTCGCCCCGGGACAATTCGGCGGTTTCGACGCCCTGGAGGTTGACGGCGCAGCGGACACCGGGCTCGATGCGCTTGGCCTCGTGGCCGTGGCTCTGCAGCCCGCGGACACGTGCTTCGATCCCGCTCGGGTAGACGTGAATTTTCTGGCCGACCTCGAGGGCGCGGCCGACGAGGGTGCCCGTCACCACGGTGCCAAAACCCCGAATGGCAAAGACGCGGTCGATCCCCAGGCGCGCCGGGCCGCGCCGGTCGGTACGAGGCGTCGCGCCCTGAATGGCCTCGGCAAGCTTTTCGCGAAGGGCCTCCACGCCTTCCCCGGTCGTCGAGGACACGGGGACCACCGGCGACCCGGATAGCGGCGTGTCGGCGAGCAGGTCCTGGAGTTCGGCCGCGGCGAGTTCGCGCATCTCGTCGTCGACGCAATCGATCTTGGTCAGCGCCACCACGCCGCGATCGATCCCGAGCAGTTCGCAGATGGCCAGGTGCTCGCGCGTCTGGGGCATCACGCCTTCGTCGGCCGCGACCACCAGGAGGAGAAGGTCGATGCCGGTGGCGCCCGAGACCATCGTTCTCACGAAGCGTTCGTGTCCCGGAACGTCGATCACGCTCATCCGGAGATCCGCCGAGAGTTCGAGGGAGGCGAAACCCAGTTCGATGGTGATTCCGCGCTCTTTTTCTTCGGGGAGACGATCGGTGTCTGTGCCGGTCAGGGCCCGAACGAGCGCCGTCTTGCCGTGGTCGATGTGGCCGGCGGTTCCCAGCACGAAACGCGCGGGGGGAGGGGGAGCGGAGGCTTCGGAAACGGGCATGGGGCGCGTCCTCAGCGAGGCCCGATGACCTCCCGGCCCACATAGGGCTGGAGGGCCGTGGGGATGCCGATGGAGCCATCGGCTCGCTGGTGGATCTCCATCAAGGCCAGGATGGCCCGGGCCAGGGAGACCGCGGTGCCGTTCAGCGTGTGGACGAGTTCGTTCTTTTTCGTCGCGGCTCGGCGGAACCGGATCTTCAACCGGCGGGCCTGGTAGTCGGTGCAGTTGGAAGCGCTGGTGACCTCGCCCCAGTCGCCGCCCTCGCCGCGGCCGGGCATCCATGCCTCGATGTCGAACTTCCGCGTGGCCGGGGCTCCGAGGTCCCCGGAGGCTACATCGATCACCCGGTAGGGGATCTCGAGGCCTTGGAAGACCTTCTCTTCGATCCCGAGAAGTTCCGCGTGCATGGCTTCGGAGTCCTCGGGCTTCGTGAAGGCGAACAATTCGACCTTTGAAAACTGGTGGACGCGGTAGAGGCCCCGGCTTTCGCGCCCGTGGGTGCCGGCCTCGGTGCGGAAGCAGTGGGAGAGACCCGCCAGGCGAAGGGGGAGTTCGGCTTCGTCGAGAATGGTGTCCGCGTAGAAGCCGCCAAGCGTGATCTCGGCGGTGCCGATCAGGCACAGGTCGGCGTCCTCGACGGAATAGACCTGGGTTTCTTCGCCGCGCGGGTTGAACCCGATGCCCTCCAGGATGGAGGGCCGTGCCAGGTCTGGCGTGGTGTAGGGAACGAATCCGGCCGCCATGGCGATGTCGAGGGCAAAACGCTGGAGCCCGAGTTCGAGGAGCACGAGTTCGTTCTTCAGGTAGTAGAATTTCTGTCCCGAAACGACGGCGGCCCTCTCGAAGTCGAGAAGA
>JAZAOF010000091.1:0-12813 GCA_036228265.1 Myxococcota bacterium
AAAGAGCGTTCCGCCCTCCCAACCGACCAGGCTCTCGGTATCCACGGTCACGGTCACGCCCAGGGGACCGCCGCCAAAAAAACCCCGGTCCAGCCCGCCCGTGAGGTTTCCCATCGGGATGGCGACGTAACGGATCCCCACCGCCACGCCGTGATCCCCCAGGAGATTTCTCAACCCGAACCAGTCCCCCGTGAGATTCCCGCTGCCCCAGTCGTGATTTTCACGAAACCACTCGGATGGCGCGGGATTCTTCACGCTGGGCGAAAGATACGCATTCGGTTTCTCGAGAACCCCGACCTTCTGGCGTGCCGTCGGTTCTTCCCCTGCGTGGACGTCGGACACGCCCAACCCCACCGCGAGCAGCGACATCGCCAGGGCGACCACGAGGCTTCGGTTCCGAGTCGTCAGGCGATTGGGGCGCTTCACCACGGGGCGACCATACCCCAGGAACCGGACTCGAGATTCACGTCGTCTGACCGGGCAAGGAATGGTGGGACGTACTGGACTCGAACCAGTGACCTCTGCGGTGTGAACACAGCGCTCTAGCCAGCTGAGCTAACGTCCCAGGAAAGTCGTAAGTACTGGAAAGCGGGGAATTTTTCAAGTCGCTCCCCGACCCTTGGCCGGCCACGGCGACCGCTCTCCCGCCCTATTCCTGCTGGCTACGACGCTCCGCCGCGGCCTTGATGAAGGCCTCGAAAAGCGGGTGCGGCTCGAACGGTCGCGACTGGAACTCGGGATGGAACTGGCTGGCCACGAAAAACGGGTGGTCTTCGAGCTCGACGATCTCCACCAGTCGACCGTCGGGCGACGTTCCCGAAAAAATCATGCCCGCCCGAGACAGCACATCGCGGTACTCGTTGTTGAACTCGTAGCGGTGCCGGTGGCGCTCGCTGACCTCGAGTTTTCCATAGGCCGCGTGGGCGCGGCTTCCCGGGGTAATCTTGCAGGGATAGGCCCCCAGCCGCATGGTGGCCCCCTTTGCCTCGATCTCGCGCTGCTCGGGCAGCAGGTCGATGACGGGATGGGCCGTGCCCGGTTCGACCTCGGAACTATTGGCGCCCTCCAGGCCCGCCAGGGAGCGCGCGGCTTCGATGACCGCCATCTGCATGCCGTAGCAGATCCCCAGGTAGGGGATCTTCTCGCGCCGGGCGAACCCAACCGCCAGCACCTTGCCTTCAGCCCCTCGCCCCCCGAACCCGTGCGGGACGAGAATGCCATCAACGTGCCGAAGAATCGTCGCATCTTCCAACTTCTCGGAGTCGACGTACTCGATGGTCACCCGGCTCTCGTGAGACACTCCGCCGTGAACGAGCGCCTCGTTCAGGCTCTTGTACGACTCGGTCAAATCGACGTACTTGCCCACCATCGCAATCGTCACGTCGTTCGACGGATTTCGTAGAGTCCCGACGAGTTCTTCCCAGCGGCGCAAATCCGGGCGCCCCGTCCACATGTTGAGCACCTGGGAAAGTTTCTCGTCGAGACCTTCCTGGTGCAACACCAACGGAACCTCGTAGATGGTTTCCACGTCCTTCGCCGTCACGACAGCGTCATCGTCGACGTTGCAGAACAAGGCAATCTTGCTCTTCACGTTCTTGGGGAGAAACCGGTCCGTGCGACAGAGAATTACGTCCGGCGCGATACCGACAGACTGGAGTTCCTTCACCGAGTGCTGAACCGGCTTGGTCTTGAGTTCGCCCGCCGTCGCAACATAGGGCACGAGGGCCACGTGCACGAAGCAGGTGTGATCGCGACCCACGTCGGCACGGAACTGGCGGATCGCCTCGAGGAAAGGCAGCGACTCGATGTCCCCTACGGTGCCCCCGATCTCGACAAGGATCACGTCGAAACCGACGGACGCTTCGTGAATCCGGCTCTTGATGGTGTCGGTAATGTGAGGGATCACCTGCACGGTGCCGCCGAGGTAGTCGCCACGCCGCTCTCGGGAAAGCACCGTGTCATACACCTGGCCCGCGGTGACATTGTTCTTCTTGCCCAGGGCACCCGTGCCGAAGCGTTCGTAGTGACCCAGGTCGAGATCGGTTTCGGCACCGTCGTCGGTGACGTACACCTCCCCGTGTTGCAGGGGATTCATCGTACCCGGATCGACATTGAGGTAGGGGTCGAGTTTGAGAAAGGTGACGCTCAACCCGCGCGCTTCCAGCAGTGCGCCCATCGACGCCGAAGCCAGGCCCTTACCGAGGGAGGAGAGCACACCCCCTGTTACGAAGATGTACTTGGTCTGCCGTTGCTGCATCCGACCCCCCGATGGAAAAACTATGGATAGCCCGTGAAGCGCTGCCCGGTCAATGGAAAACCCCAAAAACGTCTACGACACAACCCCCGTGAAACATCGTTCGCGCCCTCATGGCAACCATGGCGCTTCGAGCAAGCCCTGGCTCTCGGGCCATCCCTGCGCGAGATTGACGCACTGGATGGCCTGCCCCCCGGAGCCCTTCACGAGGTTGTCGAGGGCCGAAAGCACAACCAACGTGCCGGCCCGTTCGTCGGAAACCGCCGCAACGTCGCAAAAGTTGCTGCCCCGAACCGCTTGAAGGCTCGGAAACTCTCCCTCGGGCAAGACCCGAACAAAGGGACTATCCGAGTAGGCGGCCTCGAGAATCCCGCGGGCGTCGCCGCTCGTAAGCGGAGTCGTCGGCCGCATCAGCACGGAGGTAAGAATGCCTCGCACCGTGGGAATGAGGTGCGGGATGAACGTCACCTGGACGGGCCCGCCGCCCGCTTGGGCGAGTTCTTGCTCAATCTCGGGGGTATGCCGGTGCGCCGCCACGGCGTAGGCCCGGGCGTTCTCGCCGATCTCGGCAAGCAGCAAGCCGTCGTCGAGTTTCCGACCCGCTCCGGAGACCCCGGACTTCGAGTCCACGAAGAGCCCCCCCTCCACGCATCCCGCTCGCAGGAAGGGGGCGGCCGCTAGGATGGCGCTCGTCGGGTAACAACCCGGGGCGGCAATCAATTGGGCCCCCGGCAAGAGGTCTCCGTAAATCTCGGGCAGGCCGTAGACCGCCTGGCCGAACAACTCCGGCGCCTGGTGAGCGCCGTACCAGGCCTCGAAGGTCTCCAGGCTGCGGAGCCTGAAATCAGCAGACAGGTCCACCACGCACACCCCCGCCTTGTGGAGTGCTGAAACGACGCCCGCCGAGGCACCATGGGGCAAGGCCACGAAAGCCAGGTCCACTCGGCCCGCCAGGGCATCGGCGTCCGCCGATTCGAAATCGAGATCGACAAGCCCTCGAAAAGCCGGAAAAGCCTCGCCAACCGGGCTTCCCGCCCTTTGCTCGGAAGTCACCGCGGCCAGTTCGAACTCGGGGTGGCGCAGCACGCCGCGCAGCAGCTCGAGCCCGGTGTACCCGCTGGCCCCCACGATCCCTACCCGCACGAAACCCTCCCCGCAGCGACCCCGGACAGCCGGGGCCCCCAAAAGAAACGGGAGGCTCGAGTGGCCTCCCGTTGCAGAAATTCGGAGTTTTCCACCCTGTTCAGCACGTGTCGATCCGATTGCGAGAGCATCGTGCCATGGGGGATCTCCTGGGTTTCGGTGCCGGGGGCACCCGGAACCGATCCATTGTGACCCATTTTTGGGACCTTCGCCCGCAGACCCCGTCTCGCGGCCCTCGCTCCCCCCAGGCGCTCCGGGAATGCGTTCGGGGCGGTTAATCGGGTTCGGATTCGCCCCGGGGTAACGGCGCCACCGGGTGGTGGCGCGCAATCGCCGAACCTTCGGGTCCGAGGGTCATGAGCGCCCGGTGCAGGCGGCGGTGAAAAATCCCCACGAGGGCTCGGTCATGCCGCCCGTCGTGCTCGATCGCGAAGCGCTCCAGGGCCCGATCCCCGGCCTGCCAATCCGCGGGCGGCGTCCCCAGCAACTCTCCCAGGTCCGACAGGTCCGCCTCCTCCACCGCGGCTCCAATCTCGTCCGCCCGCGCCAGGTGGCGAGCCAGTCGAAACGCGCTGCGCACTTCGTTCTGGCTCACCGCGTCGGCCGCTTCGAAGTTCCGAAGCCAAGCGACGCCGTGCCCGTGGGCGACCCGTGCCGAGGAGACACGCGGGGCGGGCACGGGAACCGGCTCCAGCGCAACGCCCAGCATCTCCGCCAGCGCCTCGATGGCATAGAGATTGGTCTCGATGCACCAACGCAGGTTCATCATGTAATCCGAACCCGGCGGCGGTTCCGCAAGCGCGGCGTGAAAGGCCAGCTGGTTGCAGAGCGCAAACGAAAAATAGTGATGACGGATGGCTTCGAGATCGACCGGCTGCCCTCCCCGCTCGGCATAGACCCGGTAGAGCCGATCAAAATCTCCGATCCCTACCTCGGCACCGCGCATGCGAAAGCCCGCCAGGTCCATCATCGGGTCGCCGATGTGCCCGATCTCCAGGTCGATCATGGCGCCCAACTTCCCGTCGGCATGCAGCAACTGTCCCGTGTCCCAGAGCACGACGGACTCGCGCACCGGGGGGGGCGCCGGGTTGCGACGCAACCAACCGAGTGCGAATTCGAGAAACGGGTCCGGGCGCTTTTTCACAGCCCGGTACGCCTCTTCATAGACCCGCATGCCGACCGAACCGGCTTCGGACGGCCGCGCTGCCCGCAAAAGACCCGCCGCAGCAAAGGGCTCGACGTCGAGCGCGTGGATGCGCGCCAGGCTCGCCATGTACTCGTCCATCACCGCGTCCCGCTCCTCCGGGGACACCGCAGCAAAATCCTCGGCGCCCGGAACGTGGTCCATGACGTACGCCCTCGGGTTCTCGATCCAGCCATGCACGGCCGCCACCGGAAGGTTTCGTTCCGCGAGCAGGCGCTGAAGGGTCATCTCGTGCTCCAGCGTAAAACCGATCCGCGCATCCAACCGCTCGCCACGCACCACGAACGTCTTCAACTCCCCGTCGCACTCCGCGTCCACGAACCACACCGGGCGCCAGCGGGGTTGTCGCGCCACCTTGCGGACGCGCGCTCCGAACTCCGCCTCGACCCAACGCACGACGCTCTCGGCCGGGCGGTCTTCACTCACGCTCATTGGACACCCCTTCGCACCGCGCCTTCTCTACGAACGGAACCCATCGCGATTGCCCGCTGGCTTCCGACCCGGCGAACACGGAGGAGGAGCCTAGCGCCTCGAAAATCCTTTCGGGGTCCGCCTGCACTCCACCCGGCGTGCGTCCAGGGCGCCGCGCCATGGCCCGGCAAAGAAAAAGCCCCGAGCCAGGACGGCTCGGGGCTGAAAGTGGGGACAGTCTGTCCGCTTCGGTTTATCGCTTCGAGAACTGGAAGCGGGCTCGAGCCCCCTTCTGCCCGTACTTTTTGCGCTCCTTCTTGCGCGGATCGCGTGTCAGGAAGCCGTCCTTCTTCAGGACCGGTCGCATCGTCCCGTCCATTTTTTCAATGGCCCGAGAGATCCCGTGGCGCAGCGCGCCGGCCTGGCCCGACGGACCCCCGCCGCGAATCGTCGCGACCACGTCGTAGCGCGTAAGGCTATCGGTCGATTCCAGCGGGCGACGAATCAGGATGTGATGCGACTCCCGGTCGAAGTAGTCCTCGTAGGGCTTCCCGTTCACGGTAATCGCGCCCTGTCCGAGTTTCATGCGAACGCGTGCGACCGCCGTCTTACGGCGACCCGTGGCGTGCGTCTTGGAGGGCGGCGGTACCGGCGGGAGTTCAGGCAAGGCTCAGTGTCTCCGGTTTTTGTGCGGCATGCGGATGTTCAGGACCCGCGTAGACTCGCAGCTTATCGAGCATCTGGCGACCCAGGGAATTCTTCGGAAGCATCCCCTCAACGGCCTTGCGCACCACGCGATCGGCGTGCGGACCGGAGAGCAACCGGTCGGCGGTGACCTCCTTGATGCTCCCGGTATAACCCGAATGCCTGTAGTAGGTCTTGGACTCGCGCTTGTTTCCCGTGAGCTTGACCTTTTCGGCATTGACAACGATGACGTGGTCTCCGCAATCGACATGCGGGGTAAAGAAAGGGCGATGCTTGCCCCGAAGCACCGAGGCCACGCGAGTACAAAGCCGCCCCAGCACCACGTCCGTGGCGTCGATCACGAACCACTCGCGTTCGATTTCGGCGGGCTTGGCGCTCTGGGTGGCGCGATGGGCTTGGGCGGACATCGAATCCTCTTCTCGTTGACCTTCGCTCGGGCAGGGCTTCGCGGGCAGCTCCAGGCCTGATGCAGGGGCTACTCGTAGACCCCCCGGGAGCGCAGATAGGTACCCGAGTCACCCGCCTCCGTCAAGCCTGCCCTGGGCCAGCTAACACGCCGATTTCGAAGAGGAACCCCCATCCGTGGAGGCGTCGCCCGCCCCCCCCGGCGGGGGCTCCGAAGCCTAGAGGACGCGGACCAGCGTCAAGCCCCGGGCGGGGGCCGTTGGGCCCGCCAGGCGCCGGTCCCCGGACGCCAGCAAAGCGCCCATCGAGTCCGCACTGCGCTTGCCCTTTCCCACCTCGAGGAGGGTTCCCACGAGGTTTCGGACCATGTGCCGAAGGAATCCCGAGCCCGCGGCCTCGAAAACGATCTCGGCCCCGGGGACGCCCGTGACGTCCAGCCGCCTCAAATGGCGCACCGTATCGGTGATGCCGCTCCCGGCGGCCTGGAAGCAAGCAAAATCGCGCTCTCCCACGAGTGTGGCCGCCGCCTCGGCCATCGACTCCAACGAAAGCCGAGCCGGTACGAACGCGCTCCGGCGCGCCCGAAGGGGCGACCGCTCGCGCGCGTTCCACACCCGGTAGCGATAGACCTTGCCCCACGCCTGCCGCCGGGGATCAAAGTCGGCCGGGCACGAGACCACCTCGCGCACGACCACGTCGGGAGGCAGGTGGGCATTGAGCGCCCGCTGCAGCGTTTCCGGCTCGAAGTCCCGGCCCAGGCTCGCCGCAGCAACCTGGCCTTCGGCGTGGACCCCGGCATCGGTACGCCCGGCTCCCGTGACCCGAACAAGCCCACCAGAGACCGCTTCCAGCGCCTCCTGGAGGCAGCCCTGTACGGTTCGCTCCCCCCCCGCCTGGACCTGCCAGCCGGCGAAATCCGTCCCGTCGTACTCGAGGCTCAGCCGAAAGAACACGACGCGCCCGCGTCCCCTAGTTGAGACGCAGGCGAGTCTCCGCCAGCGCGATGGCGTTGATCGCCGAAAGGCGGACCGCATCCGCGGCCAACCAGAAGCGCAATTCGCGCCCGCCGGGGGCCCCGGCTTCGAGTTGCCCCACCAACGCGGCATCCGCTCCCGCGGCGTCGCGCATCGAGGGGCCCGCTTCGCCGAATCCCGAAGCCAACTCGACACCCTGGGCCTTCTCCAGGATTTCTTGCGCCTCTTCCGGCTCGAGAAGCCGCTCGGTGCGAAGAACCACCGAGGTCAGGTCGCTGACGAAGGTCGGCACCTGGACACTGTGCACCCGGGCCCGTCGCTGGAGCCAGCCCGGCTCGTGCTCTCCATCGGCCCGTGGCGAAAGAAGACGTTCGAGGTCGCCCAGCATCCGGGACTCCGCATCCGCCGCCCCATCGACGGAGACCAGCGGAACGCAATCGAAGGCCACCGGCGACCCGAATTCCTCGGGCTCGGGGACCTCCTGCTGGCCCAGAAGTGAAACGGTTTCGCGGGAGAGGGCATCGATCCCCTTTCGCCCCGCCCGCGCCACCGATCGCAAGACCGTGGCCGTGAGCCCCTCCAATCCGGCGGCTTCGACCAGGGGCGCGAGAGCCAGCGACCACCCCAGGGCGGGACCGGCGGGCATGGCGATCAGTGGGGCTCCCAGCGCAGCCGTGGGGTTCGACAGGGCGGAGACCAGGAGCGGAACGTCCCGGCTGTCGGAAAGCGCACCGGAGCAGTCGATACACGGGGCTTCGGCCCGAAGCGCTTCACGGATCACGCCCAGCGCCACTCCGGGCGGCGCGCACACCAGCACGAGGTCCACTCCTCGCAGGGGAGGGATCTCGGTCACCACCGGAAAGACTTCACCGCGAAATTCGACCTCCTCGCCGATCGATTGGCCGGTGGCGAAGGGCAGAATCTCCTGCACCGGCAGCGTGCGTCGCTCGAGCACGTCAACCACTTCGCGCGCCAGGGTTCCAGTCGCCCCGGCAAGCGCGATTCGAAGACCTCCCACGGACATCAGGAGGCTTCCAGGGCTTCGAGAACGAGAGCGCCCATCGCTCGGCACCCGACGACCTCGCGGGTTTCACCTTCGAGGACGAGATCCGACGTGCGATGCCCGGCCTCCAGGACGCTCGCCACGGCCTGGCGCACGGCGGCCGCCGCCCCAGGCAAGTCGAGGGAGTGTTCCAGCAACATGGCCACGCTGAGGATCGCGGCCAGCGGATTCGCCCGGTCCTGCCCCGCGATATCGGGAGCCGAACCGTGAACCGGCTCATAGAGCCCCACCCCGCCCTCGGCCAGGCTCGCCGAGGGCAGCATCCCCAACGAACCCGTGATCATCGCGGCCTCGTCCGAAAGGATGTCCCCAAACAGATTGCCCGTGACAATGACGTCGAAGCGCCTCGGATCTCTCACGAGCAACATCGCGCAGGAATCCACCAATTGGTGAGCGAGTTCGACGTCGGGATAATCCTGGGCCACCTCGTCGACCACCTCGACCCAGAGCTGCGAAACCTCGAGGACGTTCGCCTTGTGCACGTGGGTCAAGTGGTGGCGACGAATCCGCGCCGCATCGAAAGCCACGCGCGTAATCCGGTCGATCTCGTGCTCGTCGTAGACCAACGTATTGCGCGCTTCCCGGCGGCCATCCACCTCGCCTCTTCCGCGCGGCTCTCCGAAATAAAGCCCCCCGGTGAGTTCCCGCACGACGAGCAGATCGATCCCCTCGATCACGTCGGGCCGAAGTGTCGACGCCGCCTGGAGCGCGGGAAAGACGCTGGCCGGGCGGAGATTCGCGAACAGGCCGAGCTCCTTGCGGATGCGCAGCAACCCCTTTTCGGGTCGCGTATCCACGGGCATGGCGTCCCAATCCGGTCCGCCTACGGCTCCGAGCAACACCGCCCGGGCGCTGCGGCAGGATTCCACAACGTCGTCGGTCAGCGGCTGACCGTGCGCATCAATCGAGGCGCCGCCAATTAGCGCCTCCTCGAAGGCGAGTTTCGTCCCATGCGCCTCGGCCACGACCTCGAGCACGCGACGGGCCTCCCGCGTCACCTCGGGTCCAATCCCATCTCCCGGTAGAAGAACGACTCTTTCCAAACTGAAATGCTCCTGCCCTGGCGCGAGCCTGGCCGCGCTCGCTTTCAAATTCCGCGAGGCTCGTCTCGCCCCCGGCGCCCCTTGTGCCACTCGAGCTTGTTGATCGCGTGGACATAGGCCTTCGCACTCGCCACCAAGACATCCTCGTGCGCCCCGTGGCCGATCACCCGGCGGCCGTCCTCGTCGACCGTCACCGAGACTTCGCCCAGGGCGTCGAGCCCCGCCGTCACGGCATGCACCTGGTAGCGAATCAACTCGCTCTTGGTATCGGTCAACTCGGAGATCGCGCGGAACAAGGCATCCACGGGCCCCACCCCGAGAGAGGTCTGCTTCAGGGCCTCGCCGTCGATCTGCATCTCCACGGTGGCGCTCGGCTTCCCGAAGGTCCCACTCGTGATGGAGATGTCTCCCACGCTGAACCGCTCCTCGGTCGTCAGGACGGAGTCCGCAACAATGACCTCGAGATCCTCGTTGAAGATGGTTTTCTTGGCATCGGCCAGGTCCTTGAACCGCCGAAAGGCCCGCTCGAATTCGTCTCCCGTCACGGACAAGCCCAGCTCGTCGAGGCGCTCGCGAAACGCGTGGCGCCCGGAATGTTTTCCCAGGACCAGTTCGTTCGAGGCCCGGCCGATGGATTCCGGCGTCATGATCTCGTAGGTGAGCGAGTTCTTCAGAACGCCGTCCTGGTGAATCCCCGCCTCATGGGCAAACGCGTTCTCCCCGACAATGGCCTTGTTCGGCTGCACGGAAACTCCCGTGATCGAGGACAACATCCGGCTCGTAGGCCAGATTTCCTCGGTCCGGATTCCGGTATCGATCCCCTGGAAGGTGTCCGGCCGGGTCTTCAGTGCCATCACGACCTCTTCCATCGCCGTATTTCCCGCCCGTTCGCCGATCCCGTTGACGGTGCACTCCACCTGGCGAGCTCCCGCGCGAATGGCCGCCAGGCTATTGGCCACCGCCAGGCCGAGATCGTTGTGACAGTGCAGGCTGAAGATGGCCTGCTCGGAAAGGCGGACGTTCTTCTTCAAGAACGAAATCAGCTCGTTGTACTCGGTCGGTGTCGTGTAGCCGACGGTATCCGGAACATTCAGCGTGGAGGCCCCGGCCGACATCGCGACCTCGAATACCTCGACCAGGTAGTCCCAGTCCGAACGCGTGGCATCCTCTGCAGAAAATTCGACATCGTCCACGTACTGACGCACCTGCCTCACCGCTCGATCGACTTCTTCGAGAACCTGCTCCCGGGTCATGCGGAGCTTGTGCTCGAGATGGATGTCGCTGGTCGCGATGAAGACGTGAACACGCGGTCGAGCTGCAGGCAGGACCGCCTCCAGGGCGTGCTCCACATCGCCCACGCTCGTGCGCGAGAGGGCGCAAATCACCGGTTCTCGCACGGCATGCGAGATCGCCTTCACGGATTCGAGGTCTCCGACGCTCGCGATCGGAAAGCCGGCCTCGATGATATCGACGCCCAGTTTTTCGAGTTGGCGGGCCAGCGTCAACTTCTCGGAAAGGTTCATGCTGCATCCCGGCGATTGTTCGCCGTCGCGCAACGTGGTGTCGAAGATCAGGACGCGGTCCTCGGAAACCGGCTTTCCCACTTTTTCACTCATCGCGTTCTCCCGACACGGCCTCGGTGCCCGTCTCTCCCGTTTGTACCCGGAGTTCCAGATCGGTTCCCGTGCGCCGCCTCCAGAAGACTTCAAAGGGCCCCGAAAAAAGGTAGGTCATGGCGATCAGCAGAAACGTCACCTCGGGGCGCATCAGGATCACCGTGCTCGCGATCACCATCCAGACGACGTTCCAATACGAGCCCCTCAGGTGCAGTCGCTTGAAATTTCGATAGGGGATCGGGCTGACCATCAACACGCCCAACGACGCGAGCCCCAACGCCGAAAGCGTCGCGGGAGCCCCGAGGGAGAGCCCATTCTCCCCCATCCAGCCCGCAAAGAGCACCCAACTCAGGACGACACCGGCCGCCGCCGGGCTGGGAAGCCCCTCAAAGCGCCCCTCGTAGCGCCCGGGCGAAACGTTGAAGCGCGCCAGGCGTAGGGCGGCGCACGCCGTGTAGGTAAAGGCCATGACCCAACCGGTCCAGCCGAGTTCGAAATAGGAACCGGCGTTGAACGCCAGCACCGCCGGAGCCACGCCAAAGGAAACGGTATCGGCGATCGAGTCGTACTCGAGACCGAAACGGCTGGTCGTTCGCGCCATCCGGGCCGCCCGACCGTCTAGACCATCGAACACCGCTGCAAAAAAGAGCGCAATGGCGGCCCGATCGAACTCCCCCTGCCCGGCCTTCACGATCGCATAGAAGCCCGCCGCGAGATTGGCCGTGGTCAGCAGATGCGGCAGCAGCGCCGCAAACGCGCCCGGGTCGCGGCCTCTTCGACGGCGACCCCGTCGACGCGGGTTTTCCGCGGCGCCCGAACCACTCATGACACTCCACCCCGCTCAGGCAACTCCGCAAGCACCGACGTCCCGCCCTGGACCCGGTCCCCCCGGTTCACTTTCAATCGAGACTCCACGGGCAGACTGACGTCGGTCCGCGAGCCAAAACGGATCAACCCGAATCGAGTGCCCCGATCCACCCATTGCCCCTCGCGAAGATGACAGACGATGCGCCGGGCAATCCAACCGGTGATCTGGGTCACCGAGAATTCAAACCCTTCCCGACTCTCGAGATGCACGCGGCAGTAGACGTTCTGGTCTTCCGCTTCGCTTCGAAAAGCCGCCCGATAACCCGTCCCTCCGCGCTCGATGGACGTCACCCGGCCCGCGACCGGCATCCGGTTGACGTGAACATCAAGCACCGACAAGAAGATGCCCACCCGAAGTCGTTTTTCTCCCCCGGGCCCTTCGACTTCGCCGACCTGGATCACCCGGCCGTCGGCCGGGGCCAACACCAAGCCCTCCCCCGGCGGAACCGGGCGCGTGGGATTGCGAAAAAAGGCGGCTACCGCGATGGCCACTACCAATCCCACGCCAGCGCCCCAGGCGACCCCCAGGGCACCCAATACCGCCCCGGCGACCAACGGCAGCGACGCAAACCGGTAGGCATCGTCGGCCAGCCAGCCCGTGGGCCGCTCGTCGAAACGGGGCCCGGCGCGCTCGGGGACGTCGCGGTGGGCGTTCGCGTCCGGCACGCCCGAACCTAGTTCTTCTCTCGATCGACGAGTGGTTTCTCGGCCAGCCAGGGCATGAGGCCGCGAAGACGAGCGCCCACCTCTTCCATCGGGTGCTCGGCGGCCTGCCGACGCATGGCGTTGAACGAGATATTGCCCGCGCGGTTCTCTTCAATGAAGTCCCGGGCAAACCGCCCGGCCTGGATGTCCTCGAGGACCTCTCGCATCCGTTCGCGCACGCCGTCGTCGATCACCCGGGGCCCGCTCTTGAAGTCGCCGTACTCGGCCGTGTTGGAGACCGAGTAGCGCATGTTGGCCACACCGTTTTCGTAGATCAGGTCCACGATGAGCTTCACCTCGTGGATGCATTCAAAATACGCCATCTCCGGGGCATAGCCGGCTTCCACGAGCGTTTCGTAGCCCGCCTTCATGAGCGACGTGAGACCACCGCACAACACCGCCTGCTCCCCGAAGAGATCGGTC
>JAZAOF010000092.1:0-5154 GCA_036228265.1 Myxococcota bacterium
TCGGCCAAGCCCTTCGTGACCGTGACCTGGGCCGACGGGGTCGACCCCGAGAGTGGTCGCCCGATTGCGAACGGCAGCGGAGAATATCCCGAGGGCTTCGCGTTGGTGATGCCCACCTATTTCGGGGGCCACAATTGGCAACCGATGTCGTTCAACCCTCGGACGGGGTTGGTCTACATCCCGGCCCAGGAAATCGGCGGCCCGTACCAGCTCGACGGGGCCTATCGCTATTCCCCGGGCGACTTCAATACCGGTGTCGATAACCAGTTCTTGACGCTCTTCAACCGAGAACTGGTGTCCGGGCATCTGCTCGCGTGGGATCCGGTTCGCCAGCGGGAAGCCTGGCGCCATCCCCTCGGCATGCCCTGGAATGGCGGTACGCTGACGACCGCCGGCAACCTCGTCTTTGAGGGGACGGCCGACGGCCGCTTCCTGGCGCTTCGCGCCACCGACGGGAAACTCCTGTGGCAGAGCCATTCGGCGGGCTCGGGAATCATCGCTGCTCCGATGACCTACTCCGTGAACGGAGTGCAGTACGTCACCGTCGTGGCGGGCTGGGGAGGCGCCTTTGCGATGATCGGGGGCGATGCCGCCGCCGCGGCGAAGGTGGATTCGCGTGGCGCGGTTGTCACCTACGCCCTGGTCGGGGATGCGATCACTCCCGAAGCGGTCAAGGCCATCATGGCGGCGCGCGATCCCTCGTTGGTGCGCGGGGCCGACCTGTATCACGCGTATTGTGCGCGGTGTCACGGCTCGAACGGCATCGCGGGAGGGGTGAACCCCGATCTTCGGGATCGGGTGCATGCGCTGGGAGCGGCCTTCGACCCGGTGGTGCGGAAGGGCCTCGCCGGGACGTCGATGCCCGGCTTCGGGAACCGCCTCGCCCCGGAAGACGTGGCTGAAATCCGCCGCTACCTGATGGCGCTGCCCCGGCCCTAGGCGTCGGAGGTTGCGAGATCCCGGCGCCAGAATTCCCCTGCCTTCAAACGGGCGAGGTAGTGGTCGAGGTCGGCGCGCAGGGCACCGGAGAGCATGACCACGCCCAAGATGTTGGGGAAAGCCATGCCCAGGATCATGTAGTCGCCGAAGTCGAGGACCGAGGTCGGGTGGAAGATCGTTCCCGTGGCGGTGAACGCCAGGAAGATCGCCTTGTAGACGCCGGTGGAGGAACTTCCGAAGAGGGTTTCCCAGCACTTTTCGCCGTAGTAACTCCACGAGATCATCGTGCTGAAGGCGAACAAGATGGCGGTGACAGAAAGTACCGCGGGAAACCAGGGAAACACGGTGGCAAAGGCGTAGGCCGTCATTTCGATCCCCTCGCCCGCTGCGGGATTGTTCCAGGCGCCGGTGACGACGATGACGACCGCGGTGGTCGTGCAGATGAGGACCGTGTCGATGAAGGGTTCGAGCAATGCCACCATGCCTTCGCGAATGGGTTCGTTGGTGGCGGCGGCCGAGTGGGCAATCGGAGCCGACCCCGTGCCCGCTTCGTTGCTGAAGGCGGCCCGGCGGAACCCCTGGATGAGCGTGCCGACGAAGCCGCCGGCGCCCGCCTCCCAGGTGAAGGCGTTCGAAAGGACGGTGCCCAGGGCGGCGGGGACTTCCGAGGCGTGAAGCGCGACGATGGTGAGCCCGGACAGCAGGTAGAGAACGCACATGGCCGGAACGAGGCGGCCGGCGACTTCGCCAATGCGCCGGATGCCCCCGACGATGACCAGTCCCACCGCCAGGGCCAGGACCAGGCCAAAGCCAAGCGCCCCCGCGTCTCCCTGAAGAAAAGGAAAGGCGCCTCGCGCTACGACGTAGGCCTGGTTCGACTGGAACATGTTGCCCCCGCCGAAACTTCCGCCGATGCACATCACCGCGAAGATCCCGGAAAGCCCCAGCCCGAGGCGGGGCCAGCCTTTTTCGGCGAGTCCGCTCCGCAGGTAGATCATCGGCCCACCGGTGACGCGGCCCTCGGCGTCGATGCGCCGGTATTTTTGTCCAAGGCTGCATTCGGCGAACTTCGACGTCATGCCCAGCAGTCCGGCCACGATCATCCAGAAGACCGCGCCGGGGCCACCGATTCCGACGGCGAAGGCGACGCCCGCGATGTTTCCCAGGCCGACGGTTGCGGAAAGCGCGGCGGAGAGTGCCTGGAAGTGGGTGATCTCTCCGGTTTCACCGGGGCGGGTGTACACACCGCGGACGCAGTCGATCGCGTGCCCAAAGCAGCGGATATTCACGAAGCGGTAGCGGAGGGTGAAGAAGAGCGCTCCGGCGATCAACCACAGGACGACGATGGGGAGTTGCACTTCGCCGGGTTGGCCATTGTCCCAGAAGGCGACGTCCCAGAAGATGACGGCGCCGATGGGATCGACGACGAATCGACCGAAGGCAGAGTCGAGTTTCTCGGCCAGGGAGGCCGTTTCATTCATCGCGGGTCTTCTCCGGGTCGCTGGCGAGAGATCTGGGGTGGACAAAAGACGGGTCAACGGGGCGTGGCCGACGACAGCGAGCGGAGCATAATCCGCTCACTCGGGTGACGCCCGGAGTGGGGTCGACTAGTCTGCCTTCCCCCATGGATTCGAACCGCCAGCCCGAGAACGACCGAGCGTCGCACACCCTCTCCGAGCGCGACTCCATGGAGTGGGTCGAACGCTACGGAATTCCGTTGCCGCGTCGCCGCCTGGCTCCCGATGCGGAGGAAGCCGTTGCGGCCGCCGAGGCGGTGGGTTTCCCCGTGGTGGTGAAACTTTGCGGCGATGCCATCGCGCACAAATCCGAGCGAAATCTCGTCCGCCTCGGACTCGAAGGCCCGGATGCGGTCCGTGCCGCGGCGAACGAACTGCTGGCCGCAGCGCGACCCGAGGACGGCGACGTGGGGTTGCTGGTGTCCGAGCAGGTCGAGGGACGCCGGGAACTCCTGGCGGGCCTGGTGCGCGATCCCCAGTTTGGTCCGTGCGTCCTGGTGGGCTTGGGGGGGATCCTGACGGAAGTCCTCGCGGACGTGGCGTTTGCCCAGGCTCGGGTTTCTCTCGGAGAGGCGCGGGCGCTCATCGCGCGCCTGCGCGCGGCCCGGCTCGTGACAGAACCCTTCCGCGGCGAACCCGCGATCGATCTCGATGCGCTTGCGGAGATTCTCGTCGCCCTGGGGCGACTCGGCGTGGAGAACCCCGAGGTGCAGAGCGTGGATCTCAATCCGTTGATCGCGCGCGGGGCCGAGCTCGTGGCCGTGGATGCGCTGGTCGAATTGGGAGACCCGCGGCCCGTTGTCCCCCGTCCCGACGAACTCGCTGACGAAGAGATCCTCGAACGCTTTCGCCCGCTATTTCATCCACGGGGCATCGTCGTCGCCGGAGTCTCGGGGCATCCCGGAAAATTCGGCTTCGTGACTCTCCATAACCTGATCCGCTTCGGCTATCGGGGGGAACTCTTTCCCATCAAGCCCGATGGGGCCGAGATCCTCGGTCGCCCCACGCTCCGCGATGTCTCGGAGGTCCCCGACGGAGTCGCCGACCTGGTTTTTCTGTGCACTCCAAACCACGTCAACGAGGAGATCCTTCGCGCTTGCGCGCAGAAGGGCGTACGCGCCGCCTTCGTTGCCAGCGGCGGGTACAGTGAAGCCGCCGGCGACGGCGTCGAACGCCAGCGCCAACTGGTGGAGACCGCCGAGGAACTCGGGATGGTGCTCGTGGGTCCGAACGGGCAGGGCGTTATCTCCACCGCGGAGTCCATGTGCGCGCAGATCGTTGCCCCGTACCCTCCGCCCGGGAGCATCGGCGTGGCGAGCCAAAGCGGAAACCTCGTTTCCTCCTTTCTGAATTACTCGGTGACTACGGGCGTGGGAGTGAGCAAGGCGCTCTCGCTGGGCAACTCGGCGCAGACGGGGTTGGCCGAAGCCCTCGAGTATTTCGCCGTGGACCCCGACACCGACGTGGTGGTGTCCTATGTCGAGGGCATCTCCGACGGCGAGCGGTTCGTTCGCGCGGTTCGCCGGATCACCGAGCGAAAACCCCTGGTGCTCGTGAAGGGCGGCAGCGCGGCCGGCGGGCAACGGGCCGCGGCCAGTCACACCGGTGCCCTGGCCAGCGACGACCGGGTGTTCGACGGCCTGTGCCATCAACTCGGTGTTCTTCGCGCCCGGACCGTCGAGGAGGCCTTCGAGTGGGCGGCGACGTTGGCGACCCAGCCGCTTCCCCGCGGCCGACGAACGGTGGTGTTTACGACCGCAGGGGGCTGGGGGGTCCTGGCGGCGGATGCCTGTAGCGAAGCGGGCCTCGACCTCGTCGATCTTCCCGACGATCTGAAACGGGAGATTGACGGCATGGTCCCGGCTCGTTGGAGCCGGGGGAACCCGATCGATCTCGCCGGTGGGGAAACCCGGGATACCGTGCCGGAGTTGTTGGACCGTCTTTGTGTGCATCCCGACATCGACGCGGTGCTTCACCTGGGGATCGGTATCCAGGCTGCCCAGGCCGAGGCCTTTCGTTCGGGCGAGTTCTTTCCGGAGTTCGGGTTGGAGAGAATTTCCGGTTACCACGAGACCCAGGATCGACGCTACGCGATCGCCGGAAAGGAAGCCTCCGAACGTTTTGGGGTGCCGGTGCTGGCGGCCACCGAACTGGTCTACGCCGATCGCGAATACGGCAACGCCGGTCCCGTGGGTGTTCGGGAGGCGGGGCGCGTCTGCTACCCGAGCGCCCACCGCGCGGTGTCTGCGCTCTCGGCCCTCGTTCGCTGGTCCGAGTTCCAGCGTCGGGGCTAACGCGAGCGCGCTTCAGCCAAAGACGTCCGGGTCGACGTCTACGCCGACCGGGCAATGGTCTGAGCCCTGGACGTCCGGCCAGATGAATGCCCCTCGCACGTGCTTCATTGCGGCTGGCGTCGCCATCACGTAGTCGATCCGCCAGCCGATGTTCTTGGCGCGTACGCCGAAGCGTTGGCTCCACCAGGAATAGTGGTGGGCTCCGGGCTCGAAGTGACGAAACGTGTCGATCCAACCCGCGGCGAGCCACCGGTCCAGTTCCTTCCGCTCCTGGGGCAGGAATCCGCTGGTTCCCTGGTTGCTCCCGGGGCGGGCCAGGTCGATTTCGCGGTGCGCCGTGTTGAAATCGCCCATCACGAGAACGCGGTAGCCACCGCGCCGGTACCGTTGAAGGCAATCGAACA
>JAZAOF010000093.1:0-13863 GCA_036228265.1 Myxococcota bacterium
GGATTCGTCGAAGAATGCGTCGATGGCGGCAACGCCCCAGGGTTGACTTGCCTCTTTCGTGGCAGGGGGGGTGGAACAAGGATTCGAAGAGGGGGGTTCGGCTCCACACGCGGCCGCCCCCACGATGCACGCCGTGGTGGCAAGGGTCGTGGTGATCCAGGAATTCTTGGGGTTCATGAGGCGACGTTCTCCCGATGCCTCGCGCGAGGGCGAGACCGATTCGAATCCAGGGCGGCGGAGGGTAACGCGACCGGGCGGGATTCGCCCAGCCCCCCGCTACGGGCTCTTTGCCCGTGCGGCCCCGCAGAGGCCCAGGTCGGACAATTGCTGGCGGGCTTCGCCCGCCCAGTCGCGGTTGGCCCGGGGGTTGGCCGGGCTGGGGTGCAGGACCGTTCCGATCTGGATGGACTTCGTGTCGAGGGCCTCGGTCGCCCGGCGCGTTGCGAACGCCCCGATCCCCACCACCCACTCGGGTTCCCAGGCGTCGACGAGTTGCTCAAGGTGTCGATCGCATATCTCGAACAGGGATTTGCGCTCGCGTGCTGGCAGTTGGTCGGGGGTTCGGTTGCGTCCGCTTTCTTCCATGAAGACCAGGGGGCAGTAGTTTGCAATGAAGTGCGAGGCGAAGAAGTTTTCGGGTGTTCGCCAGTGCTCGGCGATGGCTCCCCAGAGTCGTGCGCCGCTGACCTCGCGGCGGGTACACGCAAAACCTTCGACGGGACGCTTGGGGTGTTCCCGTTCGGGGCGGTCGACGCGCCCCCGGATGCCGAGAAAGTCGCGTACCGAGGCCACTTCGCCGAAGGGGACGCCGGTCTGGACCATGCCGAAGGGGCCCGGGTTCATTCCCAGAAAGAGTACGCGGATTCGATGATCTCCGAACTTTCGAAGGTAACGGAGGTGCGTGCGGTGGGCGTAGTCGAGCGGGTTGTACACGTGGGTGACCGGTTTGCGAAACCGCAAGCCGGAAGCCGCTTCGCGCAGTTCTTCGGTCGCGGCTCGAACCCGGGCGAGGCGGCTCATTCGGCGTAGCGGGGGACGCGACTCTTTTCGGCGTCATTGCTGCAGAGCGGGAGAAACAGGGTCAGCGTGACGCCGACGCCGCTGGCCGAATGCGCGGAAAGATCTCCATCTTGCGCCTGGAGTGCTTTCCGCAATTCCGACAGCGATGGAATCTCCGGGTGTTGGGCGGGGCTGGCTTCGAAAAGTTGGGCAACGCGCACGGAGTCGAGAGCACTGGAACACGGGGCGTGCACCGAGAGAGTCGCAAAACCCGGTGTTTCTCCGGGTCCCCCCTCGGAATCGATGCGCGAGGACTCGAGCGTCAGGGTGCCAGGGTCGTTTTCGTCGAAGCAGGACTCGGCGTGCCGTACCAGTGAAAAGAGCAGTGCTCCAAGCGTGGCGCTTGCGAGTCGCACCTCCGCTTCGTCGTCGTCGAGTTGCAGACTGAGAGAAACCCCCGGGGCCAGCGATGCGACCAGGGATTTCTGAAGACGCCGTATGGACGGTTCCAGTTCCAGTCGCCGTTCTGTGGAAAGGGACGTCGCCGTCTTATGCGGCGTGGCCTTGAACGTGGCGGAAGAGGTCGCGCTCGAGAATTCGTCGGGTTCGAGCGCAAGGCGCGCGATGACGGCCTGGGCGACGAGGACCAGCTGGCGTTCCTGGGCACTCGAAAAAGGGTCCCCCCGGAGATCGGAGCGCCCCAAGAACAGGGTGCCCACCGGGTGGCCCGCGAGTCGCAGCGCTACGCCGAGGGTGCGCTCGAATCGGAGCGGGCATTCGGGAGGTCGTTCCTGCGCGGAGTCCCAGGCAACGGGGGTCTCCTGCGCGAGGGCGTTTGCGCAGAAGGTGGCGCGGAGGGGCAGGCGGTCTCCGGTCTGGAAGGGCAGAGATCCATGAACCGCGCGAATTTCCCAGGTGCCGTCCTCCACCCGAGAAACGATCCCGACGTCGCAGTCGAGCTGGTGACAACCCGAAGCCAGCAGCCGAGCCAGGTCTGCTTCGAGCTTGCCTCCCGGGCGGAGCGTGGCGTCGGGCAGGTCGTGAAGGAGTTCGAGATCGAGCCAGCGCCTTTGCTCGGCCTGGTTTCGCTCGCGCAGGCTCCAGGTGGCCACGACCGCCGAGAGGGCGGCGAGCAGGTTCAGCGACGCGATGCCGAGCAGGGGAACGAAATGCCCACTGGCGGCGAGTTCCGCCAAGCCGAGTGGGGGGCGCGGTGCGATGAACCATTCTGCCGCGGCGAGTGCGCCGAGGAGGCCGATCGTCGGCAGGATCCGCGGATCGCGCTCGCGCGCGAGGTAAGCCAGGCAAAGGGCCAAGGCCCAGACGAGGGGGGCGACCAGAATCCAGAAGAGCGGATTCACGATGCCGGTTTCTGCCCGATTGCTCCGGGACGAAACGACCCCCATCTGGGATGGCCGCTCGAGCCGGAAGTTTCTTTACTCGCTCCAGAGTAAATCGGATCCGCTGGCGGTTCGCAAAATTTCGCCGAAGCCTAGAAAATCGTGCCTCTCGACAGATCCAGGCGCTTCCGTTTTCATTCGCGTGGAGTGCATGGAGACTGCACCGGGGAGGCGCGATGTCCGAGACGCGAGTGATCGATCCGTGGGTCAACGTCAACATGGGAGCGCACGCTCCCCCGGAATGGCTCGTCCGGGTCAAGGAGGATTATTTTCGCGGCGGGGAGGACTTTTTTCGCGATATCGGTGCGGATGAAATGCTCCAGACCATGGACGAGCATGGAGTCGAGAAGGCGATCCTGACCGTGGATTGCCGGGCCCCCTCGGAACACGTGCTCTCGTTCTGCGCGGCGCACCCGGAGCGCTTTGCGCTGGCCGCTTCGGTGGATCCGCGGGCGGGGATGGGCGGCTGCTGGGCGTTCGAGGACCTGGCCCGAAGCCAGCCGGTCGTCATGGCGCGGGTGGTTCCCTTCCAGCACGATCTCGCCCCGAATCATCGCCTCTACTACCCGATCTACGCCAAGTGCATCGAGCTCGATCTGCCGATTTCGATCAACACGGGAATACCGGGGCCGCCCGTTCCGGGCGAATGTCAGCATCCGATGCACCTCGACCGGGTCTGCCTGGATTTTCCCGAACTCGAGATCTGCATGGCCCATGGGGCGGATCCCTGGTGGAGCGTCGCCATCCGCCTGATGATCAAGTACCGCCGTCTTCACTTGATGACCTCGGCCTACTCGCCGCGGTACCTGCCTCCGGAAGTCATCCACTTCATGAACACCCGCGGCAGCGACAAGATCCTCTTTGCGACGGATCATCCGGTGCTCTCGATCGAGAGGTGTGTTCGCGAGGCGAAGGAACTCGACCTGCGCGATGGAGTCCTCGACAAGTATCTCTACGCCAATGCCGAAAGGCTCTTCTTTTCGGCGCGATCCCCCCGCTACGCGGCGGTGAGCTAGCGAACCGTCAACGCTCGGCGGTTTCGGCGTAGGCCCACTCGAGCCACGGCAGAAGCGCTTCGATGTCTTCTGTGTCGACCGTGGATCCTCCCCAGATGCGCAGGCCCGGAGGCGCATCGCGGTAGGCCCCGATGTCGTGGGCCACGCCTTCCCGATCGAGACCCGCGACCAGTTCCCTGGCCAGGTGTCGCTGGCTTGCTTCGTCCCGCGGGTCCGCGGCGTCGCCCGCGAAGGCCAGGCAGATGGAGGTCGACGATCGAATGGCGGAATCGCGGGCGAGAAATTGGGCCCAGGGGCAGGAGTCTTCCCACGCGGAGACCGCTGCGAGGTTTCGCTCCGAGCGGGCGATCAGTTCGCCAAGACCGCCAATGGACTCCGCCCAGGCGAGACCGTCGAGCGCGTCCTCGACGCAAAGCATCGAGGGCGTGTTGATCGTCTCCCCGCGGAAGGGGCCTTCCGCGAGTTTTCCTTTCTTGGTCAGGCGGAAGATCTTGGGCATCGGGTGGCGTGGCGTGTGGGATTCGAGGCGTTCCACCGCTCGGGGCGAGAGCGCGAGCATTCCGTGGCCGGCTTCTCCGCCCAATGCCTTCTGCCAGGACCACGTGGCGACGTCGAGTTTTGGCCAGTCGATGTCCATGGCGAAGACCGCGGAAGTGGCATCGCAGAGCGTGAGTCCCTTGCGGTCGCCGGCGATCCAGTCCCCGTTCGGCACCCGGACTCCCGAGGTCGTGCCGTTCCATGGGAAGATCACATCGTGCTCGAAATCGACATCGCCCAGGTTGGGCAGCGCGCCGTAGTCGGCTCGAAGGACACGGCGGTCGGGGAGCTCAAGCTGGCTTTCGACATCCGTCCACCAGCCGCTGCCGAAGGACTCCCAGGCCAGGACGTCCACGCCGCGCGGGCCGAGGAGCGACCACAGGGCCGTCTCGAAGGCGCCGGTGTCGGATGCCGGGACCATGGCCAACCGGTAGTCGTCCGGCATGCCAAGGAGGTTTCGGCTGCGTTCGATCACGTCGGCAATTCGCGCAACGCTTTCGGCGGTGCGGTGCGACCGGCCCACGAGTGCAGCGGCCAGGTTCTCCGCTTTCCAGCCGGGTCGCTTGACACACGGTCCGGACGAAAATTCCGGACGAGCGGGCTTCTGCCGAGGCTTCAATGCGTCTTCCTTCCCTCCGGGTGCCTGCGCAATCGTGGAGAGGAGCGGCCCGGGGGCGCCATGGTATCGGTCGGTCCCCTCTGCGGCCACGTTGGGGATCCGTAAGCGCTATCGTTCCCCGATGCGAGCAGCCCCTGTAGCCCTCGGCGTGTGCGTGCTGGGCTTTTTCTGCCTGTCGTGCGCCCCGCACCAATGGGTGCCGATCGACGTGAAGCCTCCAACGGCAACGGTCTTTCTCGACGGGGAGCCCCTCGAGAATCCACCGGAAGAGTTGAGGCTCCGCAGCGATCGCGACCACACCTTCCTGATAAAGAGTCCGGGACATCGCGGAGAACTCGTGGTCTTGCGGTCCGTCGAGCGGCGCGGCGATCCGGTCCTGGAGCCCGACGGGGTTCGGGTTCGCCTGGCTCCGACGGGGGGGCGCGGTCGGGAACTGATCATTGAACCGGTGCCTGGGAGCTGACACCGGGGTATCTGAGGAGTTTGAATTGCAGGACCTGGATGAACCGGGGGGGGAGGATCGTTCGAGCGTGATCGAATGGGTCGAAGAGACCCAGGAGAGCATCTGTAGCGGGCTCGAGGCCCTGGATGGGACAGGGCGGTTTTCCACGGAAGAGATCGACCGCGGCGAAAAAGGACGTTCCCGGCCGCGCGTGCTGAGGGAGGGCTCGGTCCTCGAGCAGGCGGCGGTCAATTTTTCGCATACACGCGGCCCGGCGATGCCCGAGGCGGCGACGGAACGCCGACCCGAACTCTCCGGGCGGTCCTACGAAGCGGTGTCGGTCTCCTTGATCGTACACCCGCGAAATCCCTACGCGCCCACTTCCCATGCGAATTTTCGCTTCTTCGTGGCGGGGCAGCCCGACGATGATGCTCCGCCCGTGTGGTGGTTCGGCGGCGGTTTCGACCTCACGCCCTATTACGGTTTCAAAGAGGACGCCGTTCATTGGCACCGTACCGCTCGAGAGGCGCTGGGGGTTGGCGGTTCCCACCTCTACCCGCGCTTCAAGGCGGCCTGTGACGCGTACTTTTTTCTGCCGCACCGGGGCGAAGCCCGCGGGATCGGGGGCATCTTCTTCGACGACTTTGATGAGGGGGGGTTCGACCGCGCATTCAACGTGGTGCGCTCGGCCGGCCAGGCCTATCTCGAGGCGTACCTCCCGATCCTTCGTCGCCGCATGGATACCCCGTACGGCGAGACGGAGCGTGCGTTTCAACTCTACCGCCGGGGCCGTTACGTGGAGTTCAACCTCCTCTACGATCGGGGCACGCGCTTTGGACTCCAGGCCGGGGGACGCACCGAGTCGATCCTGGCGTCGCTGCCGCCGGTGGTTCACTGGCACTACGGATTCGAACCGGACCCGGGAAGCCCGGAGTCAAAACTGGTAACGGACTATCTCGAGCCTCGTGATTGGCTCGTCGGGCTGGAAGGTTGACCCTTGGGTGAACATCGGACACGGCGACCGATGCGCTCCGCGTGGGTGTGGCCCATGCTGGTTCTCCTGGGCTTTGGGTTGGCTTGCCAGACCATTGGCCCCGCGCTCACCGAACGTTCGAGCGCGAAGGCCGGGCCGTATCCGGACGATGTTCGCGAGATCGTCCTGGAATGGATCGAGACCGACTTCTTTGACATCGCGGGGGTTCGCAATCTCGAGATCAGCCGACCGACGCCGGGTTTCGCCAAGGGACTCTTGGATCGCGAGCCCCGTTACGGTTGGTTCTCGCGCGTCGTGTTTCGTGGCACCGACGGCCTGGGAACCTCGACGGGGAAACTCTTCTACTCTGTCCTCATTCGCGAGGGCCGGGTGGTCGCCTCGAGGAAGCATTCGTACTAGTCGCGGTCAAAGGCGACGCGCCCGGCGCAGATCGTCGTTCGCACGGCCCGGGAAGAGAGTTCTTCCCGGGCATCGCCCCACGGTCGGTCGAGGAGGCACAGGTCGGCCGGGGCGCCCACGGTGAGGCGTCGCGGCGGGCCGCCCGGAGCTCCCGCCGGGCTGGTGAAGAGGGCGAGGGCGCGCTCGGGTGCGAGGGCTTCTCGGGGTTCGAACAAGCGACCGCCACGGCTGCGGCGATCGACGGCCGCCCGCATGGCCCGCCAGGGATCGGGATGGCCAAAGGGAGCGTCGGTGCCCCCGCCGAGGGCGACGCCGCCGTCCAGGAAACCCACTCCCCGGTAGAGCCAGGGGCGGTCACAGCCCTCGACGTCCGTGGCGTAGACGTCGCCGCGCTCGTGGATGAAGTTCGGCTGCGTGACGACGCAGAGGCCCAGGGCGGAGAGCCGTTCGACGCCGTCGGGGGGAGCCACCGCGGCGTGTTCGATTCGGTCTCCCGGGATTGGCCCGGCCGCGCCAAAGAGTTCGATCGCGAAGAGCAACTCCGCCCGGGTCACGCAGTGGATGGCCACGGACCGTTGTTTCTCGTGAGCGTCTTGAATCTGCTGCCGCAGCGTCTCGAAACCGGGCAGCGCGTTTTCGTCCAGCATCAGTTTGAGGGCCCCCGTGGAGATACCCCGAACCGCTCGGGTCGGCAGGTCAGGCCCGCCCATCAAGAGGATCGATTGGGGGAGTTCGCCCGCTTCGTGGGCCCGGTGGAGTAGCTCGAATTCGTCCGCACCGTTGTGAGGGGTGGCGTCGGTGCACCCCGTGACTCCGAAGCTCGCGAGGGCAGCCCCCGTATCCCCGAGAGCCGGGGGAGCGTGGCGACCGAGGCGATCTCGCAACCAGGAATCGATGCGCCAGAGACGGCCGGTCGCTCGTCCGTTCCGGTCGCGTTCAATGCCCGGTTGCCCGGAATCCCGATCCAGATCGAGTTGGTCGGCGGCGGCCGAGTTGACGATCCACAGCGCGCCGCTGCGGTGCTGAATTCGGACGGGCACGGAATGCGTCCAGCGATCCAATCGGTCCCGGTCCAGATCCCCGGCGACGGATTCGTGGTATCCGACGCCTCGGATCCAGGCGGGGGGATCGCTCATGGAGAGGCGCGCGTGGCACGCGTCGCTCAACGCCGCAGCCAGTTCGTTTTCTTGCGTGACGGCGGGGGGGCCGCAGTCGAGGGAGGCGCGGGAGGCTGCAAGAGCGAGCAGGTGCAGGTGATGATCGTGGAGTCCCGGCAGCAGGGCTCCGCCCTCCGCATCGAGTCGGTGCTCACCGGGCCGGGCGGCAAGTTGGCGCTCGATCGCCGCGATCCGGTCGTGCTCGATCCGAACGCTGAAACCCGATTCTCCTTCGATTTCAGAGTTTTGGATCAACATTCTCGAAGGTACTCGGAGTTGTCGGCGGCCAACGGGCGGGCCCGGCCCCGGGGTTTTCGGGCCCGGGGAGCCGCGATGGGACGGGTGCGTCCGCCGGCGGTGACCACCTGCCAGTGGCCGTCGCAATCCTGTTCGACCCGGACCGCTCCGGTGGGGCATGGCGCGCGGACGAGGAGATGGGCCACCACGTCGCGTAGCGACACGTCGAGCAATTGGCCGCCACCGGATTTCCAACTGGCCGCCGTTGCGGCGGCCGCGTGGATTCCGGCCAAGGGGTCGGCGATGGCATCGCCGCAAAACACCGGTGCCGCGGGAGAGGTCGCAAGGCAGAGACCGGCGGCGGCGGCGGCGTCGTCTCCGAAGGCCACCCAATGTCCTTCGGGCTCCGGGCGCCCGTACCCGGTCAGCCCGAGCCAGGTCCGCCCGCTTCGCTGCTCGAGCCAGTTCTTTGCGTCGATTCCGAATTGAGCCAGGGCCCTGGGCCTTGCGCTTTCGACCACGATGTCGGCTCGCGCCAGTAGCCCGTCGAGGGCGCGCCGGTCCTCGGGGTCTGCGAAGTCCACCGCAACACACGGCTTGTTCCCGTTGAGCAGGTCGAAGAAGGCGGGGCTGCCCGTGCGGGCTCCGTCGGGGCGGTTGCGGCTTTCGACCTTGACGACCCGTGCTCCCGCGTCCGCCAACAACTGCGTGCACAAAGGGCCGGCCCACAGGCTGGAGAAATCGACGACCAGGGGGTCGAAGTGCGGACGGGGAGGGGCTGGCCTTCCGTGGGCGATCGCGCGGAACTTCGCCGGTGCGACTGCGGGGGGAGGGGACAAGGGAGCCACGGCGAGCCCGAGCAGGCGTGCCCGCTCGACCCATGCGTCCCGGCCGCTCTCGCGCAGTCTTTGCGCCATCACGGACCACGGGTCTCCGTCGCAGGGTCGCTCGAGCCAGGCGGGGAGCAGTTCCGCGTCTTCTGGGCGGGCGAGGTTGACGGCGAGCCACCCGTCCGCTGCGCCGAGGATTCGACAGTGTCCGCCGGGCGATCGGTTGCCCTGGCGGCTGAGCCCGGCGATGGCGGCTCGCTCCCCGAGGAGAGCCGGGGGATCCTGGACCAGGGGGGCCTTCGCGCCGACGTCTTTTTCGAGCCGGTGCATCGCCCTGCGGCAGGCCGTGGCGAGAGCCGCCGGAGCGACCAGTGGGGGACCCGAGGGAAATCCAGTCAGGTCCATGGCCCCGCACTGCGCCCATTCGAGGGCTTCGTGGGCCTCGGTTTCCCGGCCGATGTTCCGAGATGCGGCGTCGGAAAGCCGTGCTTCTCCCATCCGTCGAGGATAACGCCGTCCGGTCTGCGGGGGGCGTGGGCCCCGGCGCGCCCGGTCGCGGAAGCGGGTATGCTAGCCGACCGTCAACGACAGGAGAGTTCTTCGATGCCCCAGTTCAAGCCCGGGACCCGACTCAAGAGCGCGGTCTGCAACAGTGAAGTGATGGTCGTACTGGCTCCCGCCACCGAGGTGGAACTGACGTGTGGAGGGGCAGCGATGGTGGAGATGGGTTCGGACGCGGGTGGAGGCGACCTTGACCCGGCTCATTCCGACGGCACCCAGATCGGCAAACGCTATACGAACGAAGCCGGCGATCTCGAGGTGCTGTGCACCAAGCCGGGAGACGGGTCGCTGGCGGCCGATGGAACCGCTCTCCAGGTGAAGGGCGCCAAGCCTCTACCGTCCTCTGACTAGCTTGTTGCCATCGACCGGTTCGATGCCCCCTCGCCCGAACGCTGCAGCCCCGATGGTTTCGCCGGTGGAGGTTGCGAACCAATGGATGTCCCGGGGCGGTCGCGAGGCCTTCTCGCCCCTCTTTGGGCAACCCTGCCTCGTGGTCGATCTCTCCAACGAGATCGCGCTCCCGGAAACGCTTGCCGCGTGTTGGACAGCGGGCCTGCGCGAGTTGGCCTGTCCGTCCATCGCCTGGTGCCCGGGGCCCGGTGGACGCGATCGGCACCGGGCGTCCGGCTTCGACGTGGTGGCGAGCGACGGGGCCGAACTCGAGGCCATCGTCGAAACCTGCGTGGCGCAACCGCTGGCGTCGCTGGCCCTCGTGCAACTGTTGCGTCGCACCGAAGAAAGCTCGATTCATGCGGGCCTCGAGTCCGAATCCCTTGTCTACTCGATGCTCCAGGCCGGTCCCGGGTTCTCGAATTGGCTGTCGGCCCGGGACCCGGAAAGCCTTCACCGCCCGGAAGCGCGACCGGGTTCGCCGCTGCGGGTGGAACGTTCGGGAGCCGTGCTCGAGTTGGTTCTCGATCGACCGGAAAAGCGCAACGCCTTTTCCGCGCAACTGCGCGATGCCCTCGCCGAGGCCCTCGACGTGGTGCTCGCGGATTCGGGGATCTCCGAGGTCCGGTGGAGGGCCGAAGGGCCGGCCTTTTGTGCGGGCGGGGACCTGGACGAGTTCGGGACGCTTCCCGATCCGGCGACGGCCCACGCCATCCGCTCGACCCGCAACGTCGCCCGGCTGGTGGCGGCCTGCGCGGAGCGTCTTCGCGTGGAAGTGCAGGGAGCGTGCGTCGGCGCGGGCGTGGAACTTCCCGCTTTCGCGGCCCGGGTCGTGGCGCGCCATGACGCCTTCTTCGCGCTCCCCGAGGTGGCCATGGGGCTGGTCCCTGGAGCCGGCGGTACCGTTAGCCTGCCGCGTCGGATCGGCCGGCAGCGAACGGCGTGGATGGCCCTCACCGGGGCGAAGGTGGATGCGAAAACTGCGCTGCAATGGCGCCTGGTGGATGAATTGAGCGACTGAGTCGCCGGGAGAATTGCGATGACAGGACCGATGCAAGGGGTGAAGGTGGTCGAGATGGGGGTCTGGGTTGCGGGTCCGGCGGCCGGCGGAATTCTCGCGGACTGGGGGGCCGACGTGGTCAAGATCGAGCCCCCGGGCGTCGGTGACCCGGGCCGACTCTTTACCAAGATGCTTGGCGGCGATCTGCCGTTTAATCCGCCCTTCGAGATGGACAACCGCGGCAAGCGAAGCATCGTCCTGGACCTGGCCTCGGCCCCCGCGCGCGAAGTGGCCCTCGAGTTGATCGACGGAGCCGACGTCTTCTTGTCGAATATGCGCACCAGCGCCCTGGAGCGGCTGGGCCTGGATTCCGCGTCCTTGTTGGCTCGGAACCCCAGGCTGGTCTACGCGTCGGTGACGGGATACGGCATGGAGGGACCCGATGCCGACCGGGCGGCCTACGACATCGCGGCCTTCTGGTCCCGTTCCGGGGTCGCGGCGTCGCTGACGGCTCCGGGGGGGCAGCCGCCGTTCCAGCGGGGAGGCATGGGCGATCACAGTGCTGGCTTGTCGGCGGCGGCGGCCATTTCCGCGGCACTCTTCGACCGGGAGCGAACCGGCCAGGGGCGACTGGTCGCGACCTCGCTGCTCCGCCAGGGGGTCTACACCCTGAGTTTCGACTACTCGATAGCCATGCGTTTTGGCACGGCCGTGGGCAGCGCCAACCGGACGCAGATGCCCAACGTCTCGGTCAATTGCTACCAGGATCGGGAGGGCCAGTGGTTCTGGATCGTCGGTCTCGAGGCGGAGCGGCATTGGCCGCCGTTGGCCCGGGCGGTCGGCCACCCGGAGTGGATGGAGGATCCGCTGTTTTCGACCCCGGAAGCTCGGGCGCAGAACGCTCCGGACCTGATCGCTCGCCTGGATGCCATTTTCGCCGAGAAAAGCCGGGAAGAGTGGGCCGATGTCTTTGCGGCCGAGGAGGACCTCTGGTGGTCCCCGGTTCAGACCGTCGAGCAAGCGCTGGCCGATCCCCAGGGCCGAGCGGCAGGAGGTTTCGTGGAGGTGCCCGATGGCGAGACGGTGACGCTCCTGCCCGCGACCCCGGTGGATTTTGATGGTCGCCCGTGCGAGCCGCGCGCCCTGGCGCCAGAGCCGGGGGAGCACACGGACGAAATCCTCTCCGAGTTGGGGTGTGGCCCGGAAGAGATTGCGAAACGCCGCCAGGAGGGTTGGGTAAGCTGATCCTTCGTTCGCCTTCTAGTACCTTTGCCGCATCTTCTTCAAGGAGTTTCGAGTCCCATGCACGGTCTCCGCGATCTTCGAATCATTGACTTCTCCAGTTCCATTGCCGGACCCTACGCGACGAAACTCATGGCCGATGCCGGGGCGGACGTGGTGAAGGTGGAGCCCGCCGACGGCGATCCTCTTCGTCGTTGGTCGGCGACCGGGGGGGACCTCGGGGATCGCGATGGGGCGCTCTTCCAGTTCCTGAACGCATCGAAACGATCCGTCGTTGCCGAACCCGGCGATGCCGCGCTCGACGAACTCTTTGCCGGCGCCGATCTCGTGGTCGAAGACCTTCCGCCGGGAGTCATCGATGCGCTGGATCTTCGAGGCCGCTTCCCGCACCTCGTGTGGCTTTCGGTTACGCCCTTCGGGCGCGGGGGGCCCCTGTCCGGGCAGCCGGCCACCGAGTTCACGGTCCAGGCCGAGGCGGGGGCGATTGCCGTTCGGGGGCTTCCGGGCCAGGAGCCTTTCCAGGCCGGGGGGCGGACGACCGAATGGATCGGGGGCACCTATGCGGCCGTGGGTGCGCTGGCCGCGGTGCTTCGTGCACGCCGCACCGGGGTCGGGGAGCACGTGGATTTTTCGCTGCTCGAGGTGATGAATATCGCCGCAAGCAATTTCGTAGATCTCTTCTGGAGCCTGGGCGGCCGGGCCCCGGTGACCGGTTCGTTGCAGAGCGTTGAAACGCCCTCGGTGGAGCCCACGGCAGACGGGTACGTGGGCTTCTGCACGAATTCGGCGCAGCAGTTCTCGGATTTCCTGGTCTTGATCGGGCGCCCGGAACTGCGCGAGCAGAAAGATCTCTTTCAGCCGGTGGGTCGTACGGCGCGCTTCGCCGAGTGGACCCAGATCGTGCACGACTACACCCGGGCGCACACGACGGCTGAAATCGTCGAGCAGGCTTCTTTGCTGCGGATCCCGGTGGCCCCTGTCAACGACGGGGACCGGGTTCGTGAGCACGAGCAACTTGTTGCGCGCGGGGTTTTCTTCCAGCAGCCCGGGGACCATTTCCTGCGACCTCGCCCCCCCTATAAGATGAACGGCGAGGAGCCCGCGAGACCGACGCGTGCCCCCCGCCTGGGAGAACACACCGGGGGGGGGATGGGCTGGGCCGCCCGGGTGCGACCGGATTCAGGGCAAGGCGCTTCGGGCGAACTTCCGCTGGCGGGACTCCGGGTCTTTGATGCGACGGCCTGGTGGGCGGGGCCGGCGGCCAGTCACATGCTGGCGACACTCGGAGCGGAGGTCATCCACGTCGAGTCGATCCAACGCCCGGACGGCATGCGAATGGCTGGCGGGGCCTTCTACGACCGCGACCAGTGGTGGGAGCAGAGCGCCTTCTTCCTCGCTTCGAATACCAACAAGCGGGGCATCACGCTGGACCTGACGCGGCCCGAGGGCGTTGACGTCGCCAAGGAGTTGATTCGCCGTTCGGACATTGTCATCGAGAATTTTACGCCCCGGGTGATGGAGGGTTTCGGGCTGGACTGGGAGACGATCGCAGAGGTCAACCCCGACGCGATCTTCGTGAGGATGCCCGCTTTTGGCTTGGACGGGCCGTGGCGCAATCACACTGGATTCGCCCAGACGATGGAACAGATGAGCGGACTCGCCTGGCTCACGGGACACCGCGACGACCAACCGCGTATCCAGCGCGGGCCGTGCGATCCGCTTTCGGGCCTGCACGCGGTGTTTTCCCTGCTCGTTGCCCTGGAGGAGAGACGGCAGACTGGGCGGGGGGTCCATGTCGAGTGCACGATGGTCGAGGGAGCCCTCAATGCCGCCGCGGAGCAACTGGTCGAGTTCACGGCCTACGGCAACCGGATGGAGCGCCAGGGCAACCGCGCCTACAACGCTGCGCCCCAGGGACTCTATCCGTGTCGGGATCACAGCCTGGAGAACCCCCAGTGGCTGGCGCTTTCGGTGGCCACGGATGACCAATGGGCGGCCCTTCGCCGGTGGTTGGGGGATCCCGCATGGAGTGCCGAACCG
>JAZAOF010000094.1:0-11222 GCA_036228265.1 Myxococcota bacterium
GGCCAGGCGGTCCTTCAACGCCGGGAGCCCGGTGTCGACGGCGTGGATTCGAGCCAGGTTGGCTCCCAGTTGACCGGTCAAGACTTGCCGCGTGCCGGCATAGGCTTCGTCGCGGAGCAACCGCCGGGGAATCGCCTCCCCTGTGATGCGATCCATCGCGAAGAAAGGAGACCCCAGGACCTCGACGCCCCCCACCTCCCAGTGCACGCTGGGCACGGGAACCCCCTGCTCGGCCGCCGCCCCGAGAAGCGCGAATTCGAGCTCCATGACACCGGGTGCAATTCGCCCCGGCGGATCCTGCCGAAGAACCAACTCCATGCGGCGTACTTCCGAGCCGGGCCCCTCGACCTCGCAGTCAAAGGACCACAAGAGGCGCGAGGCTCCGCCGGCCAGGCGCTCGAGATTCGTCACCCGAACCGCTTCCGGCGCTAGTGATTCTCGCTCCGCGATGAAGGCGGCAAGGCGTTCCTGCATCGACTCGAAATCGGGACCAGCCATGGGTCGCGAGTCTACTGCTCCGGCCGCCGGTTGGGGAATGCCATCGGAACCCGGGGCCCAGCCCACCCAGAACGCGTCGGCAATTCACCCGACACACGGCGGACACGGATCGGCGGAGGATCGGGAGTTCCGTGGACACCCGACCGTCGCTGATCGAACGGATTCGCCGCCGTGGGAATCACCGCACGCTCCAAGCGCACCCGGGAACACGGCGATACGGCGTTCGACAATTCAAAAAACCATCCGTCCCTGAAAATTACACAATACTGAGTTAACGAACCCTCGCAAACTCGCACGAATCCACTAGACTGCCGCGGATGCAGAACAACCGCGACCTGGCTTCCTGGCTAATTCAGCGACGATCCGAAATCGAAGTGCGCATGCGAGACGTGCTTGGTGCCGCCGCACCGAGCGCCGGAGCACCCGAGACCGAGACTCTCCGGCGCTTCCGCTCCTACTCGGGGGCTGCACTCGTTCGCGAGCGCCCGGGCGCCCCGCCGATCGACGGCCTCCGCCCGAACGAACGGCGCGCCACGGCCCTGTTGCGGGCCTGGGTCCAGGCCGCCGCCGAGGTTGCCGGCGACAACGGCCGCCGCGTGCGCGATTCGCTAGATCCGCTGGTCGATCGCTTCCGCATCGCCCTTCGAGCTACGCATAGCGGCCGCCGCTCCGCCGGCGCCCCGCGCGCAAGCCGACGGGCTGTCGTGGCGGCCATCGACCGCGTCAGCGACGCCTTCCTGGCCGTCGATTGCGACAATGGACGAATCGTCGACGCCAATCCCGCCGCGGGCGCCCTCCTGGGAGTCGACCGTGACGCGCTTCTCGCCGTCGAGGCCATCTCCTTCGTTCCCGAGGAAAGCCGGCCGCAATGGGAAGAGGCCCTCGACTCGATTTCGGAGAGCGAGGAAGGCCGCGAACTCGACACCAAGATGCGGGACGCCCACATGGAAGATCTCCCGGTATCGGTCCGGATTACCTGCTTCGCCACGCGTCGCCGAACTCTTGCCCTGGTGATGGCCCGCCCCCGCACCGCCCACGCCCGACCGTCGGCGGTCGCACCCGGCGCGAACAGCCCCGAAAATCGGCCGGCGGGACCGAACCCCGCCGTCGCCGCCTCCTTCGAAGCCACGTTTTCGCGGAGTTGAAGTCCGCGTTCGACCGGGTCAGCCGAGTTCGCCTCGGAAGAAGTCCACCATCCGGGCCCAGGCATCCCGCGCGATCTCCGGGCGGAAGGCCTCCTCGCGCGTCTCGTTCATGAAGGCGTGCCCGGCCCCGGCATAGACCTTCACCTCGGACCTCGTTGCAACCCCGGCGAGTTGCTGCTGCAACGCGGCGATATCCTCGGCCGGGATGAACTCGTCCTCTTCGCCAAAGAGCCCAAGCAACGGACAGCAAAGGTCCCGAACCGCATCGAGCGGCTGGCGCGGCTTTTTTTCAGGATCGAGGCCGTTCTCGTCGTGGAGGATCCCGTGTTCGTGGGAGAGCAGGCCATAGAAAACGGACACTGCGTCGATCCCCTCGCCCCCACAGCCCGCGAGAAGCGCGTACATCCCGCCCATGCAGAAGCCGACGACACCGACCTTGGCGCCGCGGGTTTCGGGCTGGTCCCGCAGGAAAGCGGCCGCGGACTCGATGTCGCCCTGGATCTGCGGGTCCGAAAGAGACCGCATCCACGCTCCCGGGTTCTCGATGGCCACCTCCGCTTCGCGCCGGTAGATCTCGAGAGCAAGGACGCCGAAACCCGCCTCGGCCAGGCGTCGCGCGAGATCGTCGAAATGCGCGGAGAGTCCCCAGACGTCGTGAAGGAGAACGACGCCGGGCAGCGGCGAGCCCCCGCCGGCCCCGTCCGGGAAAAAGAAGTGTCCGAGTTCGACGTTCCGCGAGGGCATGCGTCCGAGTATACTCGGCGACCATGCCGAACCAAGCCAATTCTCCCTTGTGGGAAGCCGAACTCGATGTCGCCCTCGCCGCCGCCCGCAGCGCCAGCGAAATCCTGCTCCGTCACTACGAGCAGGGCACCACGCAGTGGGAAAAATCCGAAGACAACCCGGTCACCCTGGCGGACCTGGAGAGCGACCGGGCGATCCATGCGGCGCTCAGCGCAGCCTTTCCCGCCGATGCGATCCTTTCCGAGGAAACCGTCAGCACCCTCGACCGGCTGCAAAACGACCGCGTCTGGATCGTCGATCCCATGGATGGCACCAAGGAATTCACCAAGAAGATTCCGGAGTTCGCCGCCTCCATCGCCCTCTGTCACCGCGGCATTCCGGTGGTGGGCGTAATCCAGAACCCCGTCACCGGCGTGACGGTCTCGGCTCGCCAGGGAGGGGGTTGCTTCCGGGATGACACCGCCGTGCGGGTCAACGAACCGACCGCGCTCGCCGATTCGGTGGTTATCGCCAGCCGCACGGAAATTTCCCGCAACCAGTTCGATCCCTACGAGGGCTGGTTTCGCGAACTCCGCCCGGTGGGATCGATCGCCTGGAAACTCGCCTGCGTCGCATGCGGCGACGGCGATCTCAACATCTCCGTCGCGCCCAAGAACGAGTGGGACGTCTGCGCCGGTGACATCCTCGTGCGAGAGGCCGGTGGCCGGTACCTCGACTTCGAGGGCCAGGAACGCGTCTACAACCAGGAAAAGACGCTGATCGACCGGGGCATGGCGGCTGGCGCACCCACGCTTCTCGACGCCTTCTTCCAGCGCGAACGCGAACGCGCTTCCTAAGCTCCGCGCCCGCCCCGGACTAGTAGGAGCGCACGGCCTCGACGAGCTTCAACACGGTGTCCTTGGCATCGCCAAAGATCATCATCGTGTTGTCGTTGAAGAAGAGCTCGTTCTGAATGCCCGCAAAACCGGGATTCATGCTGCGCTTCAGCACGAAGACGTGCGTCGAGCGATCCACGTCGAGAATCGGCATCCCGTAGATCGGGCTCGAGGTGTCGGCCCGGGCTGCGGGATTGACCACGTCGTTGGCTCCGATCACCAGGGCCACGTCCGTCTCGACGAACTGGGGATTGATGTCGTCCATCTCCACCAGTTCTTCGTAGGGCACGTTGGCCTCGGCCAGGAGGACGTTCATATGCCCGGGCATGCGGCCCGCCACCGGGTGGATGGCAAACTGCACCTCGATCCCCTTTTCCCCGAGCGTCTCGGAGAGTTCGCGCACCGCGTGTTGGGCCTGGGCCACCGCCATTCCGTAGCCCGGAACAATGATCACCGAGCGCGCATTGGAGAAGATGACGGCCGCGTCCTCGGGCGTGTATCCCTTGGCGGTTCGCGTGTCGACCACTCCGTCGGCCCCACTCGCCGGGGCGTCCGCGCCAAAACCACCAAAGAGAACGTTCGCCAGCGAGCGATTCATCGCGTCGCACATGATCTTGGTCAGAATGATGCCCGAGGCCCCGACCAGCGCTCCGCTCACCACCAGGGCACTGTTGTCAAGTACGAAGCCCGTGGCGCACGCGGCAAGCCCCGAATACGAATTGAGCAACGAGATGACGACCGGCATGTCGGCACCGCCGATCGGAATCACGAGCAGCACCCCAAGCAGCAGCGCCACCCCGATCAGGCCGTAGAGCAGCGGAAGATCGAGCGGGTTCAGCGCCAACATCGCGCAGAGCCCGATGGCGAGGGCGGCGATCGCGGCGTTGGTGACCTTCTGAAGCGGGTAGACCACCGCGGAGCCCCGGACGAGTTCCTGGAGCTTGGCAAAGGCCACCACGCTTCCCGTCAGCGTGAGCGAACCGATCAACACCGAGATGACTACGGCGACCGGCACGACTCCCGTCGGAACCGGGATGACACCGGTCGCGGCGTTGACGACCTCTCCCGAAGCCACCAGCGCAGACGCGGCCCCCCCGAGACCGTTGAGCAACGCCACCATCTGGGGCATCGCGGTCATCTGGATCCGGAGAGCGAGCACCGCTCCCAAGGCGGAGCCCACCACGATCCCGGCGAAGACGATGCCGTAGTCCACGACCTTGCTGTCCACGAGAACAGCGATGATCGCCACCAGCATACCCACGGCGGCGAGCAGGTTGCCCCGAGGCGCAGTGCGCGGCGATGAGAGGTTTCGCAGGCCCAGGATGAAAAGGACGGCCGCGACCAGGTACGCGAACTGGATCAGCGTGGTGCTCACGAGTCGTCCGTTTTCTTCTGGCGGAACATCGCCAGCATGCGATTGGTCACGAGAAATCCGCCCACGACGTTGAGCGTGGCGCAAACGATGGCCACAAACCCGAGCCATTTCGCCAGGTCGCCGTCGTCGCTGCCGGCCGCCAGGATGGCCCCGACGATGGTGATGCCCGAGATCGCATTCGAGCCGGACATCAGCGGTGTATGCAGCAGGGGTGGGACCTTCGAGATCACTTCAAACCCCACGAAGAAGGCCATCACCAGGATCGTCAGCGCCGCGATGGCGGGCACTTCGAGCATCAGTCTCCTCCCCCTTCGGCGCCGGCTTCACCCAGCAACGCCCGCACGCGTTCGTTGACGACGGCTCCCGCGTCGACGAGCAGCGTCCCGGCGGTGATTTCGTCTTCCCGATCCACGACCAGTTCGCCGTCTTCGACGAGATGGTCGAGAAACGTGGTGAGGTTTCGCGCGTACATCTGGGAGGCGTGGGCCGGAACCTGGCTCGGCAGATTGGTGGGGCCGAGGACGCGGACGCCCGACACCGTAATCTCCTCGTCCGCCCGCGTGGCGGCACAATTGCCTCCCTTTTCGGCCGCAAGATCCACCACGACCGACCCCGAGCGCATGCCCTGGACCGCGGACTCTTCGATCAACAACGGGGCCGCCTGCCCCGGAACCAAGGCCGTGGTGATCACGACATCGGAGGCCACCACGTGGCGCGCGAGTTCATCGCGTTGCTGCTGGTAGAACGCCTCGCTCTGCGCCTTGGCATACCCTCCGGTGTCCTCGGAATCCCCCGCATCGAGATCGAGCTCGATGAATTTCGCGCCGACGCTCTGCACCTGCTCGCGCACCGCCGCCCGGGTGTCGTAGGCCGAAGTCACCGCGCCCAGGCGCTTGGCCGTGCCCAGGGCCTGGAGCCCCGCCACGCCCGCTCCCACCACCAGGACCTTGGCCGGCTGCAAGGTGCCCGCGGCGGTCACCAGCATGGGGAAGATCCGAGGCAGGTGCATCGCCGCCAGCAGGACGGCCCGGTAGCCGGCGATCGTGCTCTGGGACGAAAGGGCATCCATCGACTGCGCGCGGGTCACCCGCGGCATGAGTTCCATCGAAAAGGCCCGCACGCCTTGTTTCGCCAGCCGCGGAGCGAGTTCGGGTTGGTCGAGGGGGCTCAAGAACGAGATCAACGACGCGCCGGAGGCGAGAGCCTCGATTTCGTGGCCGCCGCCGGTTCGCTCGACCGGGGGCCGGACCTTGACGACCAGGGGCGCCGCCAGCACCTCGGCAGCGTCTTCCACCAGGCGCGCTCCCGCCGCCTCGTATTCCGAGTCCGGAAAGCCAGCCGCTTCGCCCGCGCCTGTTTGCACGTGGATCTCGAGACCCAGGGCCTCCAGGCTCTTCAGCGAATCCGGTACGAGGGCCACGCGCGCTTCACCGGGCGCAATTTCTTTGGGAACTCCGACGATCAAGGGATGCTCTCCGACCTGGCTGCTAGATTCTCAGTCCGTTCAAACCCGCAAACGCGTTAACACCCCTGCGAGAGCCAAAACGAGGCCAATGCATCGGGACTCTTCGCAGTTTCAGCGGTGGGCTGGGCGGCGGCAATATAGGATCCCGCAATAGGCTCTGCCATGACGCCCTCGACACCCGAATTTAAACACGTTTCGCCCGGAGGAGAGGCCGTCACCCCGGGAGAGATCGTCATGCGGGTGGGGAAACACCCGGCGACGCAGCTCGGCCTGCGACTCGAATGCGACGACGACGATGGCGAAACCCAACGCGAATGCTGGCTCATCGCGAGTTGCCTGTTCGGAGGGCGCGCCTCGCGCGAACAGGCCCTGGCGAGCGCCCGAGCCCTGGGCCAGCGCGGCGCATCGACACCGTACGGTGTCGTTCGCATCGAAGTCGAAACCCTGGCCGAAGCCCTCGAGGAGGCGGGCCATCCCCAACCCGGGGCAGCGGCCGCCCTGCTGGCCCGGCTGGCCGCCGCGTTGGTCGAACGTGGACCGGGTGCTCTCGAAACCATTGGCCGAGAGGCCGACGGCCTCGAAGACCTGGGTTCCCGGTTGGCGGCCCTGGCTCCCGGCTTTGGCACCGCCCGGATCACCCGCTTCTTGCAACCGCTGCGAGACACCTGGCCCGCAGCCGCCGAACTCCCCCTCGACCCCAACGCCTGCCGCGCCGCGTTCCACCTCGGCTGGCTCGGAGAAGAGGACGACGATCCCGCAGCGCTCCGCGCCACCCTCGAAGGCGAGAGCCCGGAAGCCGCACTCGCCGACTGCGAGTTTGCCCTTTCCGAAATCGGGAGGCAGTCCTGCCGCCGCGAACGCCCGGAGCGCTGCCTCCTCGGTCCGCGCTGTCCCCAACGCGCGGCGGACACGGCGCAGTGAACCGCCCCCGGCGCGCCTGGGTTCTCCTCGCGGGGCTCGCCCTGGCCCTGCCCAGCCCCCTCCTGGCCCTCGACACGAGTGCCACGGGTCCGTGGGCACGAGCCCTGCGCGAGCACACCGTCGCGACCCGCGGACTCGCCGGGACGGCGGTCGACTACAAAACCCTCCGCGGCAGCGCCGTGTGGCCGGAGGTCGTGGCGGATCTCGAGAGAACGCCGCTCGCCTCCCTCGAGACACGCTCGCAAAAACTGGCTTTCTGGATCAACGCCTACAACATCGCGGCGATCGACCTCGTGGTGCAGCAGGGACCCGTCGAGAGCATCCGGGACATCGGGAACTTCTTCTTCCCCGTCTGGAAACGCGATGCCGTTCAAATCGGGGAAAAAGCACGGAGCCTCGACGAAATCGAGCACGACATCCTGCGAAAACTGGACGATCCGCGGATCCACGGCGCCATCGTCTGTGCCTCGCTCTCGTGTCCCGATCTCCGCCGCGCACCCTACCGGGCCGATCAAATCGATCGGCAACTCGACCAGCAGATGCGCACGTGGCTCGCGAACCCCGAGAAGGGAGCCCGGATCGACCGGCCCAACGACCGCATCGCCTTGAGCCGGGTCTTCGACTGGTTTGCCAGCGACTTCGAGCACGCCGGAGGAACGCTCTCCTTCGTCGGTCCCTTTCTCTCTCCCGGAGATCGTGCCTGGCTGGCACGAAACCGCCGCACGGTCCGCGTGCGCTTCCTCCCCTACGACTGGGACCTCAACCGCGTGGCGACGACACCCCGGGAAAACTAGACTGCGCACCTCCAGAACGAGGGAGGTGGCCGTGTCGGCCCGCATCATTCGCAAGAAAACCGGAAATTTCCTCGAGGACTTTCGTCCCGGCCAGGTATTTCGCCACAAGGGGGGGAAAACCGTGACCGAGGGGCTCTTTGCCCTCTTCACGGACTTCTCGATGGCGACGAACCCGTTGTCGAAGAACGCGCGGTACGCCCGGGCCCACGGGTACCGCGACGTCGTCTGCCCGCCCGGCCTCGTGATGGTCACGGCGTTCAGCCAGACCGTCGAAGACATCTCCGAAAACGCGCGCGCCAACCTCGAGTACATCGACATGCGCTACGGCGCCCCGGTCTACATCGGGGACACGATCGAGGTCGAAACGCGCATCCTTGGCGTGCGTCCCTCTTCAAGCCGACCCAACCTCGGAATCGTCCACGTACAATCCACGGCGCGCAAGAACCTCGGCGCCGACGACGAAGCCGTGGTGATGACGTGGCAACGCAAGGTCCAGGTCTACAAGGACGACGACGCAATCGACGTCGAGGGCTTCGAGGTCGAACCCGAGGACGTGGACTGCAGCCTCTGGCTCCCGGACTACGCCCCGAAGGCCGACTACGCCGGACTGGCCCACCTCTCCAGCCCGGACTCCTACTTCGAAGACCTCGAACCGGGCACGCGCATCGAACACTCGCGCGGGCGCACCGTCACCGACGAGCACATCCAGTTGACCGGGATCCTCGACAACACCAGCCAGGTCCACTGCAACCAGCAGATGATCGACTGGAATCCCAAGCAGTACGTGGGCGGCAAGTTGATCATCTTTGGCGGCCTGCCCTTCATCCTCTGTCTCGGGCTCTCGGGGCCCGACATCGGCGACAACGCCCTCGGCGACGTTCTCTACACGACCGGGCGACACACAGCCCCGCTCTTCGCGGGCGACACCGTCTTTGCCGCCACCGAGGTTCTCGAAAAGGAGGACTTCCCCGGCCGCCCGGACCTGGGCCTCGTGAAGACCCGGCTCCACGGTCACAAGTTCGAGCGCGACGAGGGGGCTGCCCACGCCGATGCCCCCGAAGGCTGGAAGAAGACGCCGATCTTCGAACTCGACCGCCAGGTCGCGGTCAAGCGCCGCAGCCACTACGCCTCCTAGCCCGAACCGACTCCCCCGCGCCTTGCCCGGGGATCCCGGAGGCCATAAGATTCGCCGGTCGTTGGCGGAAGCCGGCCGCTCCTTGTGCCCCGCCCTTCCCGAAATTGATGTCGTTCGGCCTCGCGACGAGCCCCATCGCCTCGGAACGCCAGCCAAATCCAACTGCCAGCCAAATCCAACTGATAAGGGCATCGAATGCGCTTCTACGAGTACGAATCCAAGGAACTCTTCGCCCGCCACGGGCTGCCGCTGGGCGAGCGTCGCGTCGTCAACTCCGCCGAGGAGGCGCGCTCCGCGGCCCACCACATCGGCTGCCCGGTGGTCCTGAAAAGCCAGGTGCTCTCCGGCGGACGCATGAAAGCCGGCGCCGTGAAGTTCGCCGACACCGCCGACGAGGCGGCGGCCCACTTCGACGCGATCCTGCCCATCGTCGTGAAGGGCCAGGAGGCGCGCTCGATCCTCGTCGAACCCAAGAGCCCCATCGCCCAGGAATACTACGTGGGCATCACCTGGGACGGTCGCCGCAAACTCCCGGTCCTGATCTTCAGCGACATGGGTGGCATCGACATCGAGGAAGTCGCGGAGAAACACCCCGAGCACGTATCGAAGACCCATATTTCGACGATCTTCCCCACCACTCCGCGCCTGGCCAAGGAAGCCATCTCGGCGGTGGGGGTGTCCGGCGGCGACCTCAACAAGTTGACGCCCATCGTCGCCAAGCTTGTCGATCTCTTTCTCGACTACGACCTCACGCTGGCGGAGATCAACCCGCTCGTGCGCCTCGAGAACGGAGGCTTCATGGTGCTCGACGGCCACGTCGACATGGAGGCCGAAGCCCGCAACAACCACAAGGCCCTCCTCGACGATCTCGGCATCCTGTCCGAGGAGACCCGCCAGGCCCGCCCCCCGACGGACTTCGAGATCCGGGGAGCCGAGGTCGACAGTGCGGACCACCGCGGCGTGGCGGGAAACGTCGTCGAGTTCGACGGCAACCTCGGGCTCATCATCGGAGCCGGCGGCGGTTCGCTGACACTCTTCGACGCCGTGCGCAAGCACGGGGGACGCCCCGCGAACTACTGCGAGATCGGCGGGAACCCCAGCGTCACGAAGGCCTGCGAGTTGACCAAGCTGATTCTCAGCAAGCCCGGCGTCGACAAGATCGCCGTGATGATGAATGTCGTCTCGAACACCCGGGTCGACATGGTGGCCCGGGGCGTCATCAAGGGCTGCATCGAGTCGGGAATCGAGCCGCGCGACGTCATCGCGATCTTTCGAATCCCGGGCTCCTGGGAAGACGAGGGCTTCAAGATCCTCGAGAAATACGGCATCGAATACTGCGACCGCAGCGTGTCGATGTACGAGGCGGCCGGCCGCGCCGTCGCCAAGATGCAGGCCTAGGGGAGGCGAGAAAACATGTCGATCCTGATCTCCAAGGACACCACGTTCATCATCCAGGGCATCACCGGCCGCGAAGCCGTGAGCCTCACCCGGGAGAACCTCGACTACGGCGCCAAGATCGTCGGCGGCGTGACACCGGGCCGGGCAGGACGCGACGTCTACGGCGTCCCCGTCTACGACTGCGTCCGCGACATCACCTCGAAACAACACGTCGACGGCGCGGTGGTTTCGGTGCCGCCGCGATTCACGAAGGACGCCGTCTTCGAGGCCCTCGAGAACGGGATCCGCTTGATCGTCATCGTCACCGAGCGCATCCCGCGCCGGGAAGTCGCCCAGATGGTCGAACTCGCAAAGCTCAAGGACGCCCGCATCATCGGCCCCAACTGCCTGGGCATCATCTCCCCGGGCGAGGCCAAGATGGGCGGCGTGGGCGGACCGGCGGCCAACACGCGCCAGGCCTATTCCAAGGGCTCGGTCGGCGTGATGTCCCGCTCGGGCGGGATGACCACCGAAATCGCCAGCACCCTCACCGCGGCGGGTCTCGGCCAGTCGACGGCGGTTTCCATTGGCGGCGACGCGGTGATCGGCTCGACCTACGCCGAGTTGATGCCACTCTTCGAAGCCGACCCCGAAACCGAGGCCATTGCCATCTACTCCGAGCCGGGTGGCCGCATGGAGGCCGAACTCGCCGAGTGGGTGCAGGACAACAACTCGAGGCTCCCGATCGTGGCCTTCATGGCTGGGCGTTTCATGGACGAGATGCCGGGCATGCGCTTTGGCCACGCCGGCACGATCGTCGAAGGCAAGGCCGACACGACGGCCGAAAAGATCGAGCGCATGCGCGCGTCGGGCATCTCCGTCGCCGAGCGCAT
>JAZAOF010000095.1:0-6417 GCA_036228265.1 Myxococcota bacterium
GACCGCCCCCGACGCCATCCACGTCGACTGCACGGCGGACGGTCTCGCCAAGCGCGAACCGCGACCGGTCTTCGAGGGGAACCGAATCACGCTCCAATCGCTCTTCATGTGCCAGCAGGTCTTCAGTGCCTCGGTGATTGCTCACGTGGAAAACCGTTTTTCGGACGAGGCGGAAAAGAACGAACTCTGCCAGGTGGTGTCTCACCCCGAGTTCAATCGCGACTTCATCGCCGCGTCGGCCGCCAGCACGATGAACTTGCAGAACTGGGGCCGAAAATTCAGCTGGTGGCTGCTTCGCAGCCGGCTTTGCATGCTGCACCACGAGCCCCTGTTCGGCTTGATCCGGTCGGGTTTCCGCGAACGACGACGGGCCGCGGAATCCGCCAAAAACACCCAGCGGATCCTGGAGCAGGAGTTTCCCTCTGGCGAACCGCCGGGTCCGGGAAACATCCCCGAGGAGCAGGACTCGGCTTCGTGAACCCCGGCCCCGGGCATCCGTCTTCGATTCGCGTCCTCCGATCGTTATTGTCCCCCACGGGGTGCCCCTTTTTCGCCGGTTGACCCGCCCCCCTAGCTTCGTGACCCTCGGTTGCGATGCCCCCCGCTCATCTCCCCTCGTCGAACGGTCCGAGCCCCACTCCGACCCCTTGCTACGTGGCAATCCTCCTGGCGTCCGGACGAGCGACCCGGATGGGATGCCCCAAGCTCCTGCTGCCCCTGGCGGGCCAGCCACTGCTCCAGTCTTCACTCGACGCGGTGGCCGCATCCTGTCTGTCCGAAATCGTGATGGTCGTGGGCCCCGAAGTCCACGGACGCCTCGGCGAGCTCGCCCTTCCGACGCGAATCCCCCTCACCGTGGTCGAAAATCGGGATCCCGAGGCCGGGCAAAGCCACTCCTTGCAGATCGGGCTGGAAGCCGCGAGTTCCAGCACCCAGGCAGCCGCGATCGTCCTCGGCGACGAGCCGCAGTTGGACGCGGGCCGGATCGATTCGATGGCCCGGATCTTCCAAAACACCGAGAAACCCGCGGCGCGGCCTGTATACTGCTCACCCCCGGAGCCCCCCGTGCCAGGACATCCCGTCTTTGTGGCGCGCCGGCTCTGGCAAGAGATCGGCGAACTGCGCGGAGACCAGGGCTTGCGGGATTGGCTCTCGAATAGACCGGAAATGCTCCTCGAAGTCGAACGCCTGGGGCCCGCTCCCCGCGACATCGATACCTGGGAAGACTACCGCGCTGCGGGCGGAACGGCGTCGGCGGGAAATTGAAGGAAGACTCTTGGCCATAGAGATCACGGAAGAGTTCACGGTCGCGGCCCCGATCGACCGGGTATGGGATTTTCTCGTGGATCCCTCCCAGGTGGTGACCTGTATGCCCGGGGCCCAACTGGACGAAATCGTCGACGCCGAGAACTTCCTCGGGAAGGTCACCGTGAAACTCGGTGCCGTGGGCGCCAGCTACAAGGGCAAGGTGAAATTCGTCCGGGTCGACCGGGAAGCCGGCGAGGTCGAAATGTCGGCCCAGGGCCGAGAAGCGGGCGGCGGCACGGCAAAAGCGAAAATCACCAGTCGACTCGAAGAAACGGCGGAAGGGACCACCGTCTCCTTTTCGGCCCGGGTCGATCTCACCGGCAAGATCGTCCAGGTCGGCCGCGGAATGATCCAGGGCGTCTCTCATCAGTTGTTCGAGCAATTTGCCTCAACCGCAAAGAGTCAACTCGAAGCGGCTTCTTCGACCGACGGAGCGCCCTCGGCCCCGGTGGCGGCTTCGACCGGCTCGAATGAAATTCGCGTACTCCCACTTCTCTTGCAGACCCTGACGGCTGCAATTTCCCGGTTCGTCCGAAAAATTTTCGGGCGAGCCTCTGCCGAAAGATAGGAAATCCATGTCTCGCTACCTGGTTGCTTGTGATGCTGGTGGAACGATGACCGATGTCATCATCGTCGATGAAGAGGGTCGATCCGTAATCGGAAAGGCCCCGACTTCTCCTCAGGACGAAAGCATTGGTTACATGGAGTCGTTCTGGGAAGCGCTCGAATACATGGGCATCTCCCAGGAAGAAGGCGCCGACTTCGGCAAGAGCGTGGAGACCGCGATCTACACGGGCACCTCGATGCTCAATACCGTCATCAACATGAGCGGGTACAAGACCGGCATCCTGGCCACGAAGGGCTTCGAAGACATCATCTCCCAGGGCCGCGGCAAGCAGACCTTCATCGGGGCGCAGTGGAGTGAGATCACCCACATGCAGTACCGCAAGCACCGCATCCCCTTGGTGCCGTCGCAGCTCTCCCGGGGCGTCACCGAGCGCATCGACATGTTTGGCACCCCGGTGATCCCCATGTACGAGCATGAAGTCCGCGAAGGGGCGCGCAGCTTGATTGCCGACGAGGAAGTCGAAGCCATCGCGATCATCTTCCTTCAGAGCTTCGTGAACCCCATGCACGAGGACCGCGCAGCAGAGATCTGCCGCGAAGTCATGAAGGAGGTCGGCCGCGAGGTCGTGCTCGAGGTTTCAAACAAGGTGGCACCGACGACCCGCGAGATTTCTCGTGCCAACGCCACCGTCGTCCAGGCCTACGCGAGCGACCCGGCCCGCAAGCAGCTCTACCGCATCGAGGAAGAGATCCAGAAAGTCGGCTACCCCCACAGCTTGAAAACGGTGCTCGGCTACGGCGGTATCACGAACATTCGCTACCCGCGCCTGTTCGAGGCGGCAATGAGCGGTCCTGTCGGTGGCCTGATGGGCGCGAAGTACCTCGCCAGCGTGATCGGCGAGGAGAACATCGTCTGCTCCGACGTTGGTGGCACGTCCTTCGACGCCGGAACGATCACGGCGGGGGTCCTGCCCATCGATCGCGAGCCGGGCTTCCAGGACATGTACGTCAACGTCCCCATGCTGGGGATCACCTCCATCGGCGCGGGAACGGGGACCTACATCCGAGTCGACCCCGCGACCAACCGCATCAAGCTCGGCCCCGACTCCGCGGGCGGCACCCCGGGACCGACCTTCATGGAAGCCGGCAACACCACGCCGACCATCAACGACGTCAACCTGCTTCTCGGAATCCTTTCCGAAACCAACTACCTCGGGGGCAAGGTCAAGATCAGCAAGGACGTGTCCTTCCGCCTCTTCAAGGAGAAAATCGCCGACCCCCTGGGCCTCGACGTCTACGAGGCCGCCGAGACCTGCCTCGAGTTGCTCAACGTGATGATGACCGAGCACCTCGCCAACGCGCTGATGGTGGGTCACGACATCCGCGAATACATCCTGCTGGGCTACGGAGGCGGCGGACCGCTCCACCTGCTCGGATACGCCAGCGACCTGCCGTGGAAGGGCATCTGCACGGTTCCCCACGCGGGCGGCTTCTCCGCCTGGGGGGGAGCCTGCATGGACTACTCGCACCGTCGTCACAAGAGTGTCGGCGCAGTGATCACACCCGACCTCGACGATGAGACAAAGCTCCAATACCTCGCGCCGGTCACCCAGACCTGGCAAGCCCTCGAAAACGAACTGATCGAGGAGCTCAAAGGCGAGGGTTTCGAGGAAAGCGCAATTTCGATCAGCCGTGTCGTCTACATGAAGTACTACGGCCAACTCGACGATGTTGAAGTCGTCTCTCCCGTCTCCGACCTGAACTCGTTGGGGAACTGGGAGGCGCTGATCAAAGACTTCGAAGACCTCTTCACCAAGATGTTCACCCTGGCCGCTCGCCCCGATGTCGGCGCCTACCACATCAACGAAGTGTGCGTCGTCGCCAAGGTCGACACGGTAAAGCCCGTGCTCCGCAAATTTTCCCTCGCGGACAAGGCTCCGGCCGCGGAATGCAAGAAAGGCACCCGCGAAGTCTTCATCCGGGGCCAGTGGCAGGACGCGGACATCTGGGAAATGGAGAAACTCGTACCCGGCAACGAGATCGAGGGCCTTGCCGTGATCGAAGCCAGCAACACCACGCTCTTCGTTCCGCCGGAATGGCACGTGAAGATCGATGAACACGATATCTACTGGATCACGAGGAAGGATTCCTGACCATGTCTGCAACTGCCTCCGCAAAAACGTCGAATACACCGCTGCGCGACCGAATGCATGCGAACGACGCGGCGTTCAAGAACACGGGCAGCCTCTTCGGCCTGACCACGCTCCCGCGAAAGGAAGACGACCCCGGCACCTACGAGGCCGTCTGGCACATCCTTTCCAACCTCTGCAACACCGCCTGGGCGACGGGCTGCAAGGTCTCGTCGTCGCCGATCGCCGCCGAGGGGGGCGATGCCTTGTGGGGTCTTCACACGGCGACCGGTGAAGCGGTCTGCATCAGCCGCGGCATTTCGGCACACGCCGGCTTGCTCTCGGACATGATCAAGCATTTCATCGAGTTGGGTTACGAGGACTACCCTGGCTTCAAGCAGGGCGACATCTTCGAAAACAACGACCCGCACTATGGCGGCATCCACTCGCCCGACTTCGACATGTGCATGCCGATCCTCTACAAGGACAAGCTAATTGCCTGGGCATCCTGCGTCTCCCACGTGTCGGACTCGGGCTCGGTCACCCCCGGCTCGATCGGCTTCCTGAACCCCGATTGCTACTCAGACGGAATTCCGATCTCCATGGAGCGCGTTGGCGAACACGACGCGTTCTACCCCTGGTACGAAATGCGCATTCGCTCGCGTACGCGTACCCCCGACTTCGTGATGGGCGATGCACGCGGACGACTTGCGGGCTGCATCACGATCCGTGAGCGCCTTCAAGAGGTCCTCGACAAGTACAGCTCCGACTTCGTTCTCGACGCGATGAACGAATACGTCGAGGACAGCCGCCGGTACGCGGTCAATCGCGTGAAGACCCAGACGGTGCCCGGTCGCATTCGCAAGAGCCAGTTCAAGGATCTCGCGATGAAGGGCAAGCGCGTTCTCCTCTCCAAGCAGAACATCGATTGCATGTTCAACCTGCCGATGGATCTCACGATCAATGCCGACGCCAGCGTGGACCTCTCCCTGGCCGGGGCTTCGGGGACCGTCCCCTTCGGCGAGAACATCAGCCCGACCGCGCTCAAGAGCGGGCTCATGATGGGATACTCCCACGTGATCGGTTTCGACATGTTCAACAGCGGGCCCACGACGGCCTGGAACATCGAGGAGCCGCCGGGCGGTTCCTGGGCGAACCCCTACCCCCTCGACTACCAGGCTGCTTCGGGCGTGGCCTGGGCGCCAGCCGTCACCTGGCTCTCCAACCTCTACGAAGTGTTCGGGCGTCTGTTCCAGATGCGGGGCTTCGTGGAAGAGATGGCCGCCGGGTCGGGCACGATCATGACCGCGGAGTTTTCAGGGATCAACCAGACGGGCATGTACCTGACGGGCCTGACCCTCGAGCAGGCGAGCCAGGGTTCGCCCGCCCGCGGCTACTCCGATGGACAAAACAGCGCCTGGTGCATCTACACACCCGAAGGCGACTTTGGCAACGCGGAGGTCGGTGAACTCTACTACCCGATCCTCTTCCTCGGTCGAAACGTCGCGCCCGACAGCGGCGGTTTCGGAAAGTTCCGCGGTGGCCTGGGCCATACGGCGGTGTGGATGGTCTACAACACGCCGGGGCTCGAGTACCAATGCGGCGATGCGGGCATGCGCTCCAAGACCGTAGGCAATCACGGCATGTACGGAGCCTACCCCGTTGTGCCGGATCGCCCGGGGTACGGTCACAAGACCAACCTCAAGCAATTGATCGACGAGCAGAGTCCGCTGATCCACGAGCGCGGCGGTCCCGACAACCCCGCCGTCACCTCGAAGATCGTCGCCCAACTCGCCGAGGACAGCGCGGTAGCCCCCTTCGTGACACCCGAGGCACTCGTCGACTACGACGTGATCGTACATCCGATCTCGGGCGCCCAGGCCATGGGCGACCCCATCGACCGCGACCCGGGATCGGTGGCGAACGACCTGAACGAAGGATGGACGACCCCGCGCGTTGCAAGCGACATCCACGGGGTCGTGACCAGCAAGCCAAATGGCCACCTCGTTCCCGACCTCGACGCGACAGCGAAGAGGCGCCAGCAGATTCGCGAAGAGCGAAAAGAGCGCGCGATCCCTTTCAAGCAATGGTGGACCGGGGAACGCAAGAAGGTTGAAGCCCAGGAGAACATGGACAACGCGGTCCGCGTAATGTGGGAAACCTCGATGCGCCTGTCTCCCGAGTACGGCGACAACATCCGCAAGTTCTGGGCCTTGCCGGAAGACTTCACCTTCACCCCGGATGCGGACTAAACCGAACTTGACGAAACAAGCGCCCGAACGGCGGCGCGAATCCAGGAGTAAAGAACGATGGCAAGCTTCGATAAGGCCGACATCGAAAAACTGATCGATGGTGTGCTGCCCTGGCCCGCCACCCAGGACATGCTGAAGAGCAGCAAGGACGAGGACCGCTT
>JAZAOF010000096.1:0-13019 GCA_036228265.1 Myxococcota bacterium
GTTGTATACCGCGGTGCGCGCCCGCGCGGTGTCCCCGTCGAGTTCCACGACGCTATTGCCCAGCAGGTGGAGCATCGCGTCGAACTGCGCCAGGGCCTTCTCGAGCCACGCCCGAACTTCCGGATACGCCCCCTTGATTCCCCCCGACGTGGTGTAGTCGACGGAAGCATCCGGCGTAAAACACGTGTCGAGAAGGGCGTAGTCCTGGGCATCAATGGCGCGGGCGTATCGAACGAGAAGATCCTGGATCTCGATCCGGTCCGAGATCTCCTGGAGGGACAGGGGCATTTTCTACTCCATGGGGGTTGAAAAGTTTTTCGGAAGCCGGGCTTCTCGAAGCGCCGAACGCCGAACCTTTCCGGCATCGTCGCGAAGGGGAGCATCTACGAATTCAAACGTTCGGGGGATTTTGTAGCGCACCAGGCGGTCGGCGAGGTGGGTTCTGAGATTCTCCCCGGTCAATCCCCCCGGTGCATCGACAATCGCGTGGATCCGTTGGCCCAGGTCGTCGTCCGGGAGCCCGATGACGGCACTGGAGCGCACCGCGGAGTGGGCATCAATCGCCGACTCGACCTCTGCGGGAAAGACATTGGCCCCCCCGCAGAGAATCATGTCGGTCTTCCGATCCCCGAGGTAGAGGTAGCCCTCCGAGTCGAGATGGCCCATGTCGCCCAGCGATTCCCATCCGCTGGCCGACGGCGCGCGGTCGTCGCCCACGTACCGGTACGTGGAGCCCTGCCCGCCCGGAGGCATCATGAACACCTCTCCAGTCACCCCGGCCGGGCATTCGTTGCCGTCTTCGTCGAGGATCCGCACAAGGCGGCCCGCCGTGGGCTTCCCTACCGACCCGGGGTGCGCGAGCCACTCGGTCCCCGAGATCATGGTTCCCGCGATCCTCTCGGATCCCCCATAGGCCTCGTAGATTCGCTCGGGTCCCAACCACTCGATCCAGGCGCGCTTGAGCCAGTCGGAACTCGGGGCCCCCGTGCACATGACAACGCGCAGGGCCGATAGATCGAATCCTGTCCGCTCCGACTCGGGCAACCTCCAGATTCGCTGCATCATCGTGGGGACGAAGAGCACCCACTCGATCCGATGCCGTTCCAACAATTCGAGAGACTCGGCGGCTTCGAACCGCCGCATCAGGACGACGCACCCCCCCGAGAGCACGGATTGCCACGATGCCATGAACGGACCGGCGTGGTAGAGGGGACCCGGAATCAAGGTTCGCCCGGTCGCCTGGAGCGGTGCCGGGGCGGCTTCGGGGTCGGTCAGTGCGGGCTCGGTCGTCACGATCAGCTTGGGTCGCCCGGTACTCCCACCCGACGTCATGGCCCGAGCCGATTCGGGAACCGCTTCGGGGAGGGGCGTATCGTCGAGTGCCCCGGCCGGCTCGAAGCCCTCGGGGTGGGAGGGTCGATCGCCGAAACGTCCCGCAGCAGCTCCTGCAACCAACGCGGGATCGGACAATTCGACAATGGCCTGAAGTTCGATCTCGGGCAGCTTCGCGGAGACCGGATTGGGTGTCGCCCCGAGTTTCCAAGCCGCCAGGCAGCACTCGAAAAACTCGGGCCCATTGGGCAATGCGATCGTCACCCGGTCGCCTGGGCCTACCCCCGCGGCCTGGTAAACCCGCGCGCGACGATTGGACCGGCGGTCCAGTTCAGAGCGGGTCACGGTCCGGCCCTCGAAAACGAGGGTCGGGGCATCGGGATCGCGATCCGCCAGCCAACTCATCGCCCGCCCGAAGGACATCTCGGCCATCCTGGTCTTCGCCCCCTCAAACGCCTCCCGAACGCGCTTCCGGGAGCCGTTCGGGTGCACCGGGAAGAGCAGTCGCTCTCGATCCCGGGCGATCATGAAATGTCCATTGGTCGGGGTCAAGCGAAAGCAGGCGCCACCTCCTCGATGAAACGAACCTGCGATTCGTCGAGAGATTCGGGCGCGAGTTCCGGAAAATCCGGGTACAGGACCAACGAATCGAGAGGGGCGCTCTCGCGCCACTCCGCGATTCTCTCGCGACAATACAGAGCGTCACCGATCAACGCACGGTCATCGACAAAGGATTCCAAGGCCATCTCGGACTTCCCGAGACCCATTTCCCGGCCGACGGCCCGTAGGCTCTCCCGAGCTTCCTCGCGTGCCTTGTGGTGGTTCGCGCCCACATAGACGTGACGCAGTACGGTGCCTTCGCGGTCCGCCCGCTCGGCTGAAAAAGGCTCCAGGGGAGGCCCCATCCACTGGCAGCCCGCCTCACGCCCCCAGCTTCGAACGCCTGGATCCGCAGAAAGCACGAAGGTGGGAGGGGGGGCCTGAACGGAGGACGGAATGCAAGAAACCTCCGGGAAGCGGTAACACCCGCCCTCCCAACCGACTCGCCCATGGGTCCAGGCGTGAATCGCGATCGCGATCTGCTCGCGCGCACGGGCATCGTCCGCGTCGGTTTTGGCGCCGTCCCCTTTTCCAGTTCTCCACGCAGCCGCCCACTGGATGCGCCCAGCGGTCATGACATCGAGCGTTGCGATTTCTTCGCTCAGCCGGAGCGGGTGAAGGTCGGCGCCCAGAGGCAACGCAACGCCGATTCGAATCTTCTCGGTTTGCACGGCCAGGTGGGCCGCGGGAGCAAAGACCGGAAACACCGTCTCGCCGGGGAACCCGCCGATATCCCCCAGCCAGATGCTGTCGTAGCCCTGCCCCTCCGCGCGCAGCAATCGATTCCACGCGTCGGGAGTTAACCCCGAAGCGTCGGCCCGGGACCGGGGGCAAAAGACGCCGAAATTCACCGCGACCCGAGCCAATCGAAACGCAGGTCCACCTCGATACCGGGGTGGATGCTCTCGGCCACCGGGCACGTCCGGGCCGCGTTTTCCAGGACCGAGCGAGATTCTGCGGGAAGTCCCGGCGCCATCGCCATATCGAGAACGATCCGGCCGATTCGCCGCGTCGGTTCCTCGAGCATGTGCTTCTCCACTCGAACCCTCGAGCCGTCGAGTTTCCAGTCGTGCCTGCGCGCCACGATCCCCATGACCGTAAGCATGCAACTGCCGAGGGCGGTCGCTACGAGGTCGGTTGGTGAATAACTCTCTCCTCGACCGTGATTGTCCCTCGGCGCGTCGGTTTCGGTGACCGCACGGGAAGGTCCGTGAACGCACCGGGTGTGCAACTCTCCCTCGTACTGAACTTCGATCTCAACCATGCGTATTCCTCCGGATTCTCAGCCCACCGGGGCCACGCTTTCGAGTATAGGGCGCGACCGCGAAAGGGGACGAAACCCGGGTCGGTGCCAAGTCGTCTATGGTGGGGACCGAATTGCCCCCGGGAGGACCCCATGAGTTCGGATCTGCACGACCTCGACCGACAGCACCTACTGCATCCAATCACCGAATTTCGAGTCCATGAAGTGAAGGGGCCGCGAATCGTTCGGGGCGGCGAGGGAATCCACGTGCGGATGGATGACGGGCGAACGGTCATCGACGGATTTTCGGGCCTCTTCAACATCAACGTCGGCCACGGGCGCCGAGAGATCGCCGATGCGGTCTCGCAGCAGATGCGCGAATGCGCCTACTACCCTTCGTTCTGGGACTTCTCGTCGGAGCCAGCGATCCGCCTGGCCGAACGCCTCGCCCGATTGATGCCCGAGGGACGTGAGATCGACCACTTCCTCTTCACGACCGGAGGATCCGACGCGAACGAAACCAACATTCGACTGGCGCGGTTCTACCACGCGGTCCGCGGGGAACCCGGCCGGCAAAAAATCCTGTCGCGGCGCTCGGCCTTTCATGGCATTACCCGAGCCGCCGGAAGCGCAACGACGCTGCCCGCGTACCACCTCTTCGCCGAGCCCGACCCCCTCCACGTTGCCGCCGCCGCGCCCTACTGTCACCGCTGCGAATTTGGCGAGACTCCCTCCAGCTGCTCACTCCAATGCGCCAACGACATCGAAACCGTCATCGAACGCGAAGGGCCGTCGTCCATTGCGGCCGTCATCGCCGAGCCCGTACTCGGTACCGGTGGAATCGTCCTGCCCCCGGAAGGCTATTTTTCACGCCTCCAGGAAATCTGCCAGGCGCACGACATCCTGCTCATTCTCGACGAGGTCATCACCGGATTCGGGAGAACCGGGACCTGGTTCGGCATGGAGAACTGGAACATCCAACCCGATCTCGTCTCCTTCGCAAAGGGGATCACCAGTGGCTACGCGCCGCTCGGCGGAATTGGTGTTCGCCGCGGCCTCTACGAAGCCATCCGCGACGCATCGCCCCGGGGACTCCCCTTCATGGGCGGGCTCACCTACAACAACCACCCCACTTCGTGTGCTGCGGCTCTCGCCAACCTCGACATCATCGAAAATGAAGGACTCGTGGAAAACAGTCGCGTCGTCGGTGCATTTCTTCTCGAAGAACTTCGCCAGGCCCTCGAGAAAGAACCGCTGGTCTCCGATATCCGCGGAGTGGGATTGCTCGCCGCAATCGAATGCACGGAGCCCGGTAGCCTCGAACCCGTGGGCGGACGCCCGATGTCATTTCCCGCCGCGGTGGCCAAGGCGGCGTGGGAGCGCGGGCTGATCTGCCGCGCGCTCTGGGAAAACGTGGCGTTGGCCCCCCCGCTCTGCACCTCGCGAGAAGAGGCCCAAGCCATCGTCGCCATCCTGGTAGAAGCCTTCGGCGTGGCCCGCGATGGGTTGGACCGCAACTAGGTCGCAGGCCCGGTCCGCGCGGAAACGCGCCGACGACGCCAGGCGTGCCACGCCCCAAACCCAATCGCAACGATCAGCAAGCCCAGGAAGGCCCACCCTTCGTACTCTGCAACGCTGCCGAGAATCGCTTCCATCGCCTTTCCCAGGAAGTAGCCACCGGTCGCCACCAAGGCCGCCCAGATCGCGGCGCCTACGAAATTCAGGACGGTGAATTTAAACAACGACACCGGGGAGATCCCCATCGCCACGGCCCCCACCGTGCGGATCCCATAGAGAAACCGGAAGGCCAGGATGATCAGGACGTCCCAGCGCTCGAGCAGTGCTTCGAATCGCTCGACGCCCTGTCTCCATTGGGGACGCTTTTCGAGCAGGGCATGCCCCCGGGCTCGACCCAGGTGAAACCACACCTGGGTTCCCAATGTTGCGCCCACGGTGGCCAAGCCGATGACGCCGAACAGGTTCAGGTAGCCCCGATGCGCCGCGAGCCCTGAGAGCACCACGGCGGTTTCCCCTTCAACCAGGGAACCGAAAAAGACGAACAGGTAGCCATATTGGCGTACGAGAGACTCGAGTTCGGGCATGGGGCGGGTATCCAGGCTCCGTCTCCGGAATTCCCGTGGACGCCCTGCGATGTGGTGTCCGCGGCCGAAGAGGAAGGATCAACCTTGAGCCACACCCTGTCCCAATTGGACGACGAGCCAGTAAAGCGCAGCAATGCACGCGACGATGACGACGATACGAATGATGTTGCCCATGAAAAGAGGCCTCCAGGTTGGATCCACGCGATGCGGATCATACCACCCGGCGGCTCTTTCGAAACCGCGTATGGGGAGCGGCGCCCCATGCGCCGCGCCCCTCGACTCCCGGCGTCTAACTGGCCCGTTGGGCCGCCTGCGCTGGGGTCACCGCGGTGACGTAGGCTTCCGCGCTCTGTTGCGCTGCTTCGAGAGCCTGGAGAGCCACCGTCGTATCCTGGTGGACGAGTGCGGCCAGGGCCAGGCTGACGAGGTAGTAGGTCTCGGCCGCATTGCGATCCCGCGAGCCCAACACGACCTGTCCGTCGGCCGCTTGCAACGAAGCGAAGGCCGCCTCGGCATCGCCGTCCGCCAGCTGTTGCCGAGCCGCCTCGACGTGCTCCCTCGTCTTTTTCACCGAGGGCCAGGCCGGCGCCGACGCGAGTTCTTCCTGGGCACTGCCGATCTGTTGGATCACGCTGTCCTGATCGCCCGTCGGAATCGCCTGGGCCGCGGCAAAAATGTGGCCCTTGATCCGCACCGCGGGGCTCGCATCCAGGATCGCCTCCAACTGCCCCCGGGCCTCGGAGAGGTCCATGGCCACGGATTGCACGCTCTCGTTTGCGGCATCCTCGCCAACCCCGGCCTCCGCAATTTCTCCACGCGCCCGATCGATCCGGTCGCGGATCTGGGAGCCGGCTTCGGGCGTCGAAAGGCCCTTGGCACCGCCAAAGTTCCAGGCCGGATCCTCCGGCCCTCCCACCGGGGAAGCGGCTCCCAGGCTCAGCGCGCCTGAAACGATGAAGGGCAGGCTCAGCGCAAGAACCACGGCTCCCTGTCGAACTCGACGCGATTGATTTTCACGAATCATTCCGATCTCCTCCTATTTCCAGCCGCGTAGCTCCGGTCCGTCCGACGCTCCACCGCTCGGGTCGGCCACGGCCGACTCCCCACCAGAGAGCAAGCCGCGTGCCAGCGGGCCAAACCCCCGGGAGACAACCTGGAGCGCTTTCAGGACCCCGGAGCCGCCCGCTCCCGGCTGGAAACACGCGCCCAAGGCCCATATAAACCGGCGCTGGCCACGCCCTCCCGGCTGCGACAAGCTTGGAAGGACCGTCGAGTCGAGGGGAGGATGGACACCGGTGAGTCGATCGAGCTACCGACCGATCCAGGTCGCCACGGCGAGTTTTCTATCGCTCGTCGTCGTCGCCCTCGCGATTTCGGCCTCCCTGACCTGGCGCGAGCGCAATCGACTCGAGATTGCGCAGGAGCAGCTGAAACGGATCCACGTCTTCGAGCGGGCTTATCTCGAAATCCAACTGACCCTGGCCGCGGGGCTCTCCGAGCAGTGGCCGACCACGGAGAATCGATGGATCGGGCTCCACCGCGGTGTCGAACAACTTCTCGCGGTGGGAGGGCACCTCGACAGGAATACGCCCCCAAGATTGCAGTCCCTCCTCGTGCTGCTCTCTCCACCCATCGTCGACCCCGAACGCAACCTGGTCGCCGCTTCGCGCCTCGTCTGGGAGATTTCGCAGAACGAAAGCCGGGCCCAGGAGTCCCTTCTCCAGGCGATTCGCGCCGACGCCGATGCCCAGCTTCGACTCGAAATCATCGTTCCCATTGCCCTCGTCGGTTTCGGAGCCCTCACATTTTTCGCACTTCGTCGGCAGATCATCGAACCCCTCAGCGCGCTGCAGGGACTGCTTTCGCGTCTCTCCCGGGGAAATTTCGAGAAGGCCCCGGCCGAGAACGTGCCCGCCCTCGTCGGCCCGGTCTTCGAAAATTTCAACCGCCTGGCCGAACGACTCGATCACCTGGAAACCGCTCACCGCGAGCGAGAACGATCCCTCGAGCACCGCGTCCAGACCGCGACCCGAACCCTGCTGGAGCAGCAGCGCAGCCTCGCTCGATCCGAACGCCTCGCCGCAACGGGCGAACTCGCCGCCTCTTTCGCCCACGAAGTGCGAAACCCCCTTGCGGGGATCCAGTTGGCCCTCAGCAATCTCAAGTCCGAACTCGAATCCGAACCCATGCGCCAACGGGTCGATGCCATGCTCGGAGAGGTCATGCGCCTCTCGAAACTCCTCAGCGAGATGCTCGACTCGTCGCGCCATCAACCCGAACGCGTCGAGAACATCGATCTGCCCCGGCTCGTCGAAGACCTCCTCGCCATCACGAGCTACCAGGTGCCCTCGAATGTACGCCTGGAAAGCCGGATCCCCGGCGGCCTCCGTTGCCTCGCCCCCGAAGGCGCCCTGCGCCAGGTCCTGCTGAATTTGGCCCTCAACTCGGCGGCGGCACTCGGTGAAACGGGCGGCCTGGTCGAAGTGCTCGCGGAGCCCTCCACCGAAAAGGGCTTTACGGCGATTCGCGTCTGGGACGACGGCCCGGGGTACCCCGTCGAGTTGCTCGAAAATGGAATCCAACCCTTCTTCAGCACTCGCGCCGGCGGTACGGGTCTCGGATTGACCCTCGTGCAGAGACTGGTCCGCGACGCCGGTGGGCGAATCGAGCTCCACAACCGCAAACCCCAAGGTGCCGAAACGATCCTGCTGCTACCCTCGGGCGCTGATCATGGCTGAAACCCTGCTCCTGATCGAAGACGAGAAGCTCCTGGGCGAGGAACTCGTTCGGCACCTCCAGCGGGAAGGTTGGGAGGTAAGACTCGCCGACAATCTCGGAGCGGCGCGCCGTTTTCTCTTCGACGATGCACTGTCCCCGCTGGTCGTCCTTTCGGACATGAACCTTCCCGACGGCAATGCCCTGGATCTTCTAGAAGAGGCCCAGGAAAAGACCCGCGGTGCGGAATGGCTCTTTCTCACGGGGTTCGGAACTGTCGCGGATTCGGTTCGTGCCCTGCGCCTGGGAGCCTACGACTTCCTCGAAAAACCCTGCGCCATGGAGCGCTTGGACCTCGTGATCGCCGCGGCGGCGCGCAGTGCGCGAGCACATCGACGTATCCGAGAAGCGACCCACAACGAATACGAGGCTCATCGCATCGATGCGTTCGTCGGGTCGAGCGAGGCCGCCACCGCCGCCCGCGAGCTCCTCGATCGCCTTTCCCGGGTTCCCTTTTCCGCCCTGGTCATTGGCGGAGAGACCGGCACAGGAAAGGGCCTCGCCACCCGCATTCTTCATCACTGCGGCACCCGGTCCGACGGGCCGCTGATCGAACTCAACTGCGCGGCCCTCCCCCACGAACTTCTCGAATCCGAGCTCTTCGGGCACGAGGCCGGCGCATTTACCGGCGCCCAGAAACGACGACGGGGCCTGGTCGAACAAGCGCACAAGGGAACCCTCTTCCTGGACGAAATTTCCGAGATGGATCTCGACCTCCAGGCGAAATTGCTCAAAATGATCGAAGACCAACGACTGCGGCCCCTGGGGAGCGAGAAGGAAATCCAGGTCGACGTACAGATCGTCGCCGCGAGCAACCGGAACCTGCGCGCACGCGCGTCCGAGGGGCTGTTTCGAGAAGACCTCTTCCACCGACTCTCGGTCTTCGACCTGACCCTGCCCGCGCTCCGCGAGCGACCGGAGGACCTCGACGAGCTCGTTCCGATTTTCGTCGCGGAATTCAACGCCAAGTCCGGGAAAGACGTGCGACATCTCCCCGAGGAAGTCTGGACAGCCCTTCGCAATCACTCGTGGCCCGGAAACGTCCGCGAACTTCGAAACGTGATCGAACGCGGAGTTTTGCTCTCGGAGGGCTCCACGTTTCCCACCCAGTGGCTACAACTGAACCCGGCGAGCCCACCCGCTACGAAGGCCGAAAGTGACGGCGACCGCCTCGTGCTGCCCTTTGACGGGAGCCTTTCCCTGGAAGACATGGACCGCTTCATCGTTCAATCGGCTCTCGAGCGGACCGACCACAACGTCACCGCCGCGGCACGCATGCTGGGAACGACGCGCCAGACCCTTCGCTACCGGGCACAGAAATACGAACTGGCGCTTCCGGGTTCAACGGACGCGGCCGAAGATTCGGCCAGCGGGCCGGCCGGAAAGAAGTAATGCGCCTCTCGAAAAAAGCATTCGTGTCACTGGCATGCGCGCTCGCGACGCTGGCCGGATGCAATCCGAAACTCTCGGGCTGGCAGGCCGGGATCCCCGGCTGGGCGACCGAGATGAACGTCGCCTACTCGACACCGCGAAATGGATATCTCGAGGCGACGCTCGAGATCAAGGGGCTCACCCTGATCACCTTCGTTCCGCTCAACGAGACCTGCTCCGCGATATTTTCCGCTGGGGCCCAGGTCGACTACGTCGACAGTGTCCCCGGCGGAATCTTTCGATCGGGCGACCGCACCTGCCAGTCGGTGGGCATTGGGAGTCTCGCGGCCTGGCGCAGCCGCATGCCGCGTCCAGAAAACCGGGGCGGGGCAATCATTGCTCGTGCCCAGGCCGATTATCGAAAAGTCTACGAAGACTCCGACGTCGTATTCCTTCGGGGTCGATTTCCCCTTTCCGGAAAGCTCCGATGGGTTGGACTGGACGACCTCATCGCCGTGGTGCCTCGAATCCCAGTATGCGAGGCCCCGATTTCCCGCAACTCCTCTTCGATGGAGTACTTTCCGGTCGGGCGCAATGTGCTGACGCTGGTCTCCACTCAAGGCCAGTGCCCAATCCTGGGACTCATCACGCCGTATCGACACAAGCCTTCCGCAGAAGACTAGGAACATGCCGGCAGACGAAAGCGTCGACCGCGAAATTGAAGAACGCCCCTGGCACGTCGCCTTGTTCGATCCCAGTGCCTGGTGGCGGCGTTCCGTCTTTCTCCTGGCGGCGATCGCCACGGGCGCCGCCGCGCTCTTTTTCAACCTGGCCGACCGGGGTTCTGTGCAATTCCGCGCTTTCCTCCTCGAGGGAAAAACACTTTTCGGAATGCAGATCGACCCCCTCGCGGGAACGTGCATCGCCATGGGACTGGCCATCGGGGGAATGTGGCTCGTGATGACCCTGCGCGATCGTTATTTCCCCGGCACCCAGGGAACGGGCATTCCCCAGGTCATGGCCTCCCTCGACGTGGATGCCGACGATCCCCTGCGAAAACAGATGCTGTCGTGGCGGATCGCCTTCGGAAAGGCACTCCTGCTGCTGCTCGGGATCTACGCCGGTGCGACCATCGGACGCGAAGGTCCCTCCGTTCACGTCGGAGCATGCCTGATCTACCTCACGGCCGCCTGGACCCGCAGCCCGAGTTGGGCCATCCAGCGCGGGCTCATTCTCACCGGAGGTGCGGCCGGAATTGCTGCGGCCTTCAATGCCCCCATTGCCGGGGCCATCTTCGCCATTGAAGAGATCGGGCGTTCCTTTGAAAAGAAGAACGTCGGGCTCATCCTCCTGGGCGTCGCAGTCGCGTGCACGACCTGTTGGCTGTACCTCGATGACTACGTCTTCTACGGCCGGGTAAACCCCTCCTTCGCCAACGCCACGCAATGGCTGGCCATCATCCCCGTCGCCGCGCTCTGCGGACTGCTCGGCGGAGCCTTCTCCCGCGTCGTGGTGGCCGGCACGCTCTGGATCAATGCGAATCTCCGAAATCACCGGGTACTCGTCCCGCTCGGACTCGGGACGGCGCTCGCCCTCCTCGGCCTCTTTTCCGGTGGATCGAGCTATGGAAGCGGGTACGAAGAAGCCCGGGCGATCCTGATCGACGGCACCACCATGCCGACGAGCTACGCCTTCACCAAAGCCGCGGGAAGTTTCGTGAGCCTCATTAGCGGAATTCCTGGAGGACTTTTTGACCCCTCCTTTTCCGTGGCGGCCGCCCTCGGACAACTTCTCGCCCCTTTCTTTCCGGGAATCGACCCTCTCTGCATCATCATGGTGGCCATGACCTCGTACTTCAGCGGAGTGGTTCGCAGCCCGATTACGGCCGTCGTCATTCTTCTCGAAATGACCCTGGCCCGGGACATGGCGATGGCTCTTTTCATGGCTTCGGTGATCGCGGTGGAAGCCTCGAAGCTCGTCTGCAAGACACCGATCTACGAAGCCCTGGCTGAAATATTTCTCCAGGGTCTCCGGCAAAAAGATGCGGAGCGCCCGGCCGCATGAGTCCGGCCGAGATGCGAGGAAGCGTATTCGACGCCGTTCTCGCTGACTGGACTCCCGATCCGCTCGTCTACATCGCGGCGGCCATCGCCTCTTTCTTCTACCTCCGCGGCTGGTGGATCCTTCACCAACGCGTTCCCGATCGCTTCGGCCACGGCCGACTGGTGGCCTTCATGGCTGGCCAGGCCGCTCTCCTGCTGGCCATCGGATCCCCCCTCGACGCCTTTGCGGACCTTCTCCTCCAGGCCCACATGGCTCAGCATTGGCTGCTGATGATGGTGGCGCCCCCCCTTCTCTGGTTGGGATCGCCGCAAATCGCGATTCTCCGCGGCCTCCCCTCCTCATGGCGGAAGGAGGGGCTGGGCCCCTTCCTGGCATGGCCTCCGCTCCAGAAACTCGGCCGCTTCCTCGGCCACCCGGTGACGGCCTGGGTTTTTTTCGTCGTCGCGAGCTGGGCCTGGCATGCGCCCGCGCTCTACGAACTCGCTCTCTCTTCCGAAACCTGGCACCAGGTCGAGCACCTCTTCTTCCTTTCGGGGGCGCTTCTGTTTTGGTGGCCGGTCGTACAGCCGTGGCCGAGTCACCCGGTATGGCCGCGCTGGGCGATGATTCCCTACCTCGTTCTGGCGGCGGTTCAAAACACGATCCTTGCGGCTGTTTTCGCGTTCTCGAGCCGCCTCTTCTACCCCCACTACGCCACCGTGCCCCGGGTCTTGGACCTCTCCCCCCTCGACGACCAGCGTGCCGCGGGCGCCTTCCTGTGGGTCGCAAGCGCACTGGTTCTACTCCCGGCCGCCTCCCTCCTGGTCGTCAAGGCCCTCGGTTCGCGCACCCTTCACGCACCCGCCACCGTGCGCCCCCCGGTTGTGGTCGGCCCGGGGTCGGACGTACTCCGGTGGCGAGTCCTGGGGCCGCTCCTTCGATCTCGCGTGTTTCGAAAGGTTCTCCAATTCGGGTGTTTCGGAGTCGCGGTGGCGATCATCCTCGACGGCTGGTGGGGCCCCCAGCGCATGAGCGCCTCGAACCTCGCCGGCGTCGTGCCCTGGACCTACTGGCGGGGAATGGTGGTCGTTGGACTCCTGGTCGCCGGCAGCCTCTTCTGCATGGCTTGCCCCTTCACGCTCCCTCGCGGTTTGGCCAAGCGACTCCTGGGCGAACGCTTCGAATGGCCTCGCGCTCTCCGAAACAAGTGGCCCGCCATCGCCCTACTGGTCCTCTACTTTGCGCTCGTCGAGGGGTTGGAGGTCTGGTCCAGTCCCTGGGGCACGGCCTGGCTCGTCTTCGGTTATTTCGCCGCGGCTTTCGCCGTGGACGGAATCTTCTCAGGGGCCAGCTTCTGCAAGTACCTCTGCCCGGCCGGCCAGTTCCAATTCTCTCTCGCAAGCGCTTCTCCCCTGGAAGTCCAGGCTCTCGATACGGCAACCTGCCAACGCTGTCGCACGAAGGACTGCCTTCGCGGCAACGAAACAACGTCCGGCTGCCCCACCGAACTCCTCCTCCCCACGAAGAAGGGCAACTGGGATTGCACGCTTTGC
>JAZAOF010000097.1:0-11646 GCA_036228265.1 Myxococcota bacterium
AGGAGATACTTTTCTCCCCCCATTTTCTGCACTTCAATGTCATAGATCGAATCGGACATAAAAAACCTCCCCAGGACGCGTCCGGGTCGCGTGTCAACGGGCACGGATAGATCGGATCGCGGTCGGCGTCAACAAAGACAAGACCGGAGCGCCTTTCGGACTTGCGAGGGCCCCGATCAGGCTCCGTCTCGAAGGGTCGAAGTTCGATCCCCGCGGTAGATGGCATCCCCCACGCGCCGCATCCAAGCCAACTCTTCGTCGTTCATCGGCCCCTGGGCCAGTGCGTCTACCGCCAACTTCATCTGCTCGGCATCGTCTGGACCTGCAAGGCAGAGGTCGACCTCGGGTCGCGAAAGGGCAAACCGATAGCAATCGGTACCCGTGGGAACCGCTTCGCCCTCGGGAATGCGATCGGGATCGCAGAGATGCCCCCAGCGCGTGGTCGTGTACGTCACCACCCCGGGCCGAGATTCTCGGTCCGCGCCCTTCAGCCAGGGGAACACTTCTTCTTCGGCCCCCCGGTGGACCGCGTTATAGCGAAGGTGCCAGATCGAATAATCCGACACGTCCAGAAGTCCCGGAAAGAGCGTTCGACGATGACTCGAGAGAGCAATTTTCCGTACGCGCCCCCGGCGAACCAGGTCTCGCGCGCGATCCAACAGTCGATCGGAGGGCGCGTCGTTGTGCCACCCGAGGAGAAGAACGTCTGCCTGGTCGATATTGAGGCGTTTCAGGGCGCGCTCGAGCGAACGCTCCATCCAGGCCGCGGAACGGGCGTAACTCTGGATGACAACGACGATTTCCTCCCGCTGGGTTCGAGAAATTTCCCGGATCGCCTCCGCCATCATCGAACGACGAAGGCTTCCCCAGTAGAAATAGTTGACACCCCGATCAAACGCTTCGCGATAGGCGGAGACGGGCGCGCCGAAGGAGGACCCCAATCCCAATCGGGACACATTGAGACCGCTTCGGCCGAGATCGACTCGTTGGGGAAAACCTTCCATTTCTTCCGTTCGCTCCTCGGTGAGGGAATTCCAGGGAAGGATAACACCCCCCTCGCGGAGTGGGCTTCGCCTTACGAAACCGCGTGGCGCCTTTGCTACCCTGCGGGTCAGCCGCCATCGCTGGGTTCGAGGAGATCCAATTGGGAACCATGGGGTTCGCACGCCGAGCGAGTTCCCTCGCAATCGCATTGGGGGGACTCGCGGGGTTGGGCTGCAAACCGTTACCGCCACCTCCGGAACGTATCGTCCTCGTGGTCATCGACACCCTGCGGGCCGATCACCTTTCCCCCTACGCCGAGGGCCGAAAAACTCCTCGGATCGAAGCTCTCGCCCAGAACGGACGGGTCTTCACCCAGGCTTCCTCATCCTTCCACCAGACAACGATGTCGATGGCCGCCTTGTTCACCGGCCGGGTGCCGAGCCTCGAAACGGGTTCTGTCGAAAAGGCTCTCGCCTGGAACGGAAAGACCTGGTGCGGCATGCGGCGCTTTGCCCAGGAAGAAGGCGCCGCGTGTGTTCCGGGAGAACTCCCCCGCCTTGCAGAGCAATTGAGCAAGGCGGGCTACTGGACGGTGGGGGTGGTGACAAACACACTGCTCTTCCAACCTCTTGGATACGACCAGGGCTTTGACGAATGGGTCGAGATCGGACGCCTGGCATCGTCGGACTCCACGGCGGGCTACCAGGCAAATGCCCCACGCGAAAGAGAATCAAAGCACGCGAACCGCGCCATTGCATCGGTTCTCGACCAACGTCCGACCGACCACTTCTTCCTCTACGCACACTACATGGAAGCCCATGACTATTCCTCTCACGGCGTGTCCTACGCGAAGGGGGTGAGGCGTGCGGACCGGGCGGTTGGAGGTTTGATCGAAATTCTCCGCGAGCGGAACCTCTTTGACGGGACCGTCTTCTTCCTCGTTTCGGATCACGGCGAACGTCTCACCGAACGTCACTTTACGCCGGGCGGACCCAAGCACTTCGGAAACCCCTCTTTCGAAGAGGTTCTCCACGTTCCGTTGATTGTCTCGCCGCCGCAGACGGACAAGGAACCGGACGCCTATCTCCGGAGCGACGATGTCCATCGGATGATTCTTCGAACCGCAGGAATCGACGCCCCGGATCCCGGAGAACTCAAAGAAGGAGAACTCTTCGTATCCGAACAGTGGTACCAGACCTATCGAAACGGTCGATGGAAGAGCTACCGACGACGCGGAGAAGACACCATTGCGTTGGTCGACCTGGAAGCCGATCCGGCCGAGAAGGTCGACGTTTCCGGCCAACACCCCGAAATCGTCGCGAAGCACGAACGGCGACTTCGCGAACTGTCGGAGAATCTCGCGGTTCGAGGCATCGACCGCACCGAGCTCACGCCCGAGGACAAGCGGCGACTCCGCGCCCTGGGATACCTGGAGGCCGAGGAAAACCCGGCTCGGTAAGTCCGAGAAACCCGGTCTTCTAGCCGTATCCGCACATCTCTGATAGCGGCCGCGTCGCCGACAGCAGGGTCTTTTCGTCCTCGGCCGACAGAACCTCCTGCCAGGCCAGGCTTTGGCGAATCGTGCCGTCAAAGGCGAGGCGACTGGTATTCCCAAGAACGTGGTTCTTTTCTGGAAAGGCCACGGGCCCGCAGACGGGGTGGGGTTCGGCGCCGAGAAAGGTGCAGATTTTCGCCATCGTCCCCTCGCCGTCGGCGCAGAGATCTTCGTAGCGAACCCGCAGGTACCCGTCGGTCACCGTGTACCGCCGGAGCCATTCCACCCGGCCGTGGTAGTCCCTCCAGTGACGCGCCGAAACCGCGGGCGTGATGTCCGGGTAGGACTTCTTTTCGGAGAAATGGTAGCCCCGCGGATCCCGACCGTGGTGAAGATTTCGAATTTCGGCCCGGTCGACCAGCAGGCTCCGCAGGGAAAGAAGCGACGTGAAGCTCTTGACGTTGTTGACGAAAATTCGCGTTCCCTGCAACTCGCAAACAATTTCGGAAAAGCGCAGAAAGGTGTCGAGAAACTCCCGACTCGCCCGCGGCGCCACGTTCCATACCCAGGGCCCGAGAGCGAGCGAAGAGGCCGCAAGACCTCGCGCGAGGTATGGATTGACACGCCAGTTCTTCACCACCTGGGGATAGGCGGGAATCATGTGATCGCTGTCCACGAAACGATCCGCGTCAAGGCCGCGGCTCACCTCCTGCCAGAAGGGACAATCGCGGACCCTCTGCAGGCAGCCACACCGCTGGTTGGGGAACCGCCTACGGTGCGGAAGCGTGTCGCCCAGGCACGAGATATCGGGATGGTTGTTGAGAAGAAGCGCCAACAGCGTCGAGGAGTGAAAACTCGGGGCCATCACGAAGTTGAGCTGAACCGGCTCAACTCGCGTGGGGCGGCGGGCCGGCTTCCGGCGTTCGCTCACACCCGTAACAGTCGGCACTTCGCTCTCCCTTGTTCCCCGCCCGAACAACCGCGACGGATCGTACCGTAGGCCGAGTCTTTCGGAGAGTCCATCGAGTACGGATCTTCGAATTCGCCCACGACGCCGCTGAAACAGCGGGGCTCCGTGCCTAGGAGGAGTGGAGCACCCACCAACCGACGCTGACCCACAGGATGAGGGACAATCCGATACTCGCGGCCACGGCCCGTCGCAGGCGCGCCGCCCCAACCCAGGAGTGGAACCGCTCCTGGTAGAGAACGTCGCGCCATCGGCGCATTCGTCGCGCGCCAATCAACGAGCGCAGAGCGCCCTTGAGTTCTCCCGTGAGGCGATTGCCGATTCTCTGGGGCGACTCCAGGAGTTTACGGAACTCCCCCACCCCCATATCGCGATCAATCATGATCCGGGGAAGATTGTGGGGCGAGGAAATCCCGCTAAATGTTCCAGGACTGGCGCCCGACGCGCTGCGATATCCGGCCGCTACCGCAGCGCGTCGAATCCGGCGGTCCACCCCGCCGCGTGGGAAACAGACGTGTTCGACGGAAAGACCGAGAATTTCCTCCAGTCGGCGCCGCGACTCGTGCAATTCGAAGTCAACTGCTTCGTCCGAAAGTTCCGTCAGAATCGAGTGGGTCAACGTATGCGACTGAATTGAGATCCCGAAACGGGACATCTCGCGCAATTCTTCTTCGTTGAGAAAGGAGTCAACCCCGGAGACCTGGCCGCGTGTATGGGCATCGGGCTCGAGGGCCACGTAAATCGTGGCGACCTGTCCTCGCTCACGCAAGAGGGGAAAGGCAATCGAGTAGTTGCTGCGGTATCCGTCATCCATGGTCAGGACGACCGGGCGCTTCGGGCGAACCTGGCGGCCCGCCTGGATTTCCAGCAGCGCATCCAGGTCGAGGGTCGTGTATCCGTTTCGGTCCAGGTAGTCCAGGTGCCCGCGAAGGGTTTCGTCGTAGCAGACCCACCCCATCTCGGCGTCGGCGACCTCTCCGGACTCGACCGCGGCCTTCGCGACGAAACGGTGATAGCAGAGAATCGGGATGCGATCGCGACGGCACTCGAGAACAAGGGCACGCCCGACCCAGATCAGGGCGGCCCCGAGAACGATCCCCCAGAATCCCGCAAGTACCGTCACGTGTGTCCGGTTCCCCGGACCCAGTTTTCGCGTTCGCGGCCCATCGCCCAGGACCAGGTGCCCGCCAGCATGGCCCCGGACTGCAGCAACAAGAACGCGGGCCCCAGCAGGACTCCTGGAGCGCGATCACGGAGGATCAACCCAAGCGCTCCCAGTCCATACCCCAGGCACTGCACGCCGGCGACCGCGGCGTAGAAGGGACTCGAGGATGCGAGGGCGATACTGGAAGAGAGAACGGCGAGCATCGGCAGCCACAGCCACCAACGCAGGAGTTTGTGGCTCGCAAAAATCCCGATCGCCGTGGCCGAGCGCGCCGACCGAAGTTCTCGCAGCGCGGTTGCAGAAGAGGACATCCCTCGCGCGGTCATTCGGGCCCGGGCGGAAAACAGCATCGGTGCCGGATCTTGCTCTGGCTCGACCAGGATCGCGTCGGCCGCATAAACGACCCGATAGCCCTCGCGGACCGCCTGGACCGGATCCACGACATCGCGTGTCGAGGAGGGGGCGGTCGGTTGGTAGATGGGGGACCGAAGCGCGTGAATCGCACCGCTCACGGCCGGCACGAACCCCATCGCGCTTTCGCCGAGTTTCATGTAGCGGTCAACCCACTTGAAGGCACGGAACGCGCCGTGCTCCCGACCGCTCGCGGCGTAGGCGACGTGCCCCCCCACGCAACCGACACGGGGGTCCGAAAAGGGAGCGAGCAGTTTCTCGAGGCATCCCGGGCGCAGATGACCGCTGACATCCATGAAGACCAGGATTTCGCCGGTGGCCAGTTTCACCCCTTCATCGAGGGCGCGGTTCTTGCCGAGCCACCGCGGGCTCGCCAGGACCCGGACCCTCTTGGACTCAAAGGATCGCGCGATGACCTCGGTTCGATCCGTAGAACCATCGGAGACCACGACAATCTCGAACCGCTCGTAGTCGTCGGAAAAGGCCAGGAGGTGGTGGAGTTTCTCGGCGATGCAGGGTTCTTCGTTGTGCGCCGCCATCACGATGCTCACGCTGGAGGGCACGGCGCCGCCCGGGTCCGAGCGGCGGGCACGCCACCCCAAAGTGACCGTCAGCAGCGGGAACGCCAGGAAGGTCCAGCCCAGGAGCAAGATCACGCTCCAGAAGAGACACTCGAAAAGCAGCATGGGAACCTCGGCGCTCTGGACTTGAATGCCCCCGTGGGGCTCTTGGTTATGGCGGTCGACCACCTGGCTTCTTGGTTCTTGTCCCTCTCACCCGTGTCCCATAGGAAGTGCCTTCAATTCGCCGGGCGTGGCGCTGGAGATGGGGTTTAATCCCTATAGAAATAGGTGTTTAAACCTATTTTGACTCTTCGCTCGGCTTCGTCCGGTAATCCCCAAAGGGACGATCGCGATCCTCAAGCGCCCCGGTGAGCCCCCTCTTCTCGATTTCGACCATGAACTCCTTGAGGGCCTCCTGGTGCGTGCCCAACGCGCAGAGTTCCGAACCCGCGCGGATCCCCGTGCGCATCCCCATGATCTCCATCTGCCGGTGCACAACCCGCTTGTTCAGCTGAACCAGTTCCGGCGGCACCAGCAGGATGCGGCGAGCGACCTCGAGAACGCGCTCTTCCAGTTCGGCCACCGGGTAAGCCGCATTGGCCCAGCCCCGGGCCGCCGCTTCGATGCCCGACAACGAATCCCCCGTCAACATCATGTGCATCGCCGAGCGCATCCCCACCAGCCAGGGATGAAAATGATTGTCGGGAACCCCGAATCGCACGGCCGGATATCCCATCTGGGCGTCCTCGGCCATGTAGACGAGGTCGCAACAGGTTGCGAGTTCGCTTCCTCCAGCCAGACAGTGGCCATGAACCTGGGCGATCACGGGCTTCGCGAGGTCCCAGATACTGAGCCACCCCTCGGTGACGTGGCGTGGCCAGTGACCGTCTCCCCGTGCCGTAAACCACGGTTCGTCGAGCCCCTCGTTGCCACCGCCGAGGTCGTATCCCGCCGAAAAACTCTTTCCTGCCCCGCGCACGATGGACACACGCACGGCGGGATCATCGTCGGCTTCGCGCAGAGCCTCGAGCAACTCTCCACGCAGCGCGTGATTCAGCGCATTTCGTTTCTCAGGCCGGTTCAATGTAATCCGACGCACCTTTTCGATCGGTTCGTCTACCAGGATGACCGGGGTACTCACGTGTGCTCCTTTCAGCTTCGACTTCGCGGCATTCCCAGGGACCCCTGCGCCACGATACTTTTCATGATTTCACTCGTCCCACCGTAGATGCTCGTCGCGGTGGACAACCGGTAACCGAATTCGACCGCCGCCGCTCCGGAGTCGCCCCCGCCGTAACGCCCTCGCAGGAGGGAGTCGGGTGCGCATAGGTCCATCAAGTCGGCCGCATCTTCGATGAAACGATCGGTGGAGAAGAATTTCGCCATGGGCCCGATGGCCCCGTCGCCCACACCTTCGATACTCGCATAGAGCGCTGCACGATTGATCGCATCCGCCACCTCGGTGTGAACCGCAGCCCGAGCGAGACGCATCCGCACGCTCTCTCGGTCGAATGGACACTCCCCGGCCGCATCCGTCGAGCGAGCCCACTCGACCGCCCCCCGCAACATCTCTCGTTGTTCGAGGATCACGCCCTTGCCGTGTTCGAGCTCAAGGGCGTAGGTCAGAACCGTCCAGCCATCGTTGACCTCTCCCACCCGGTAGCGGTCCGGGAGGCGAACATTGGAGTAGTAGGTCGCGTTCGTCTTCTCGTCCGAAAGGGTTTCGAACGGGCGCACCTCGACGCCCGGCATCTCCAGCGGCACCAGGAATAACGTCAACCCCTTGTGCTTTTCCGCCTCGGGGTCCGTCCGCGCCAGGAGAAATACGTAATCCCCCAGGTTCGCTCCGCTCGTGAACATCTTCTGGCCGTCGATGACCCAGCCCTCTCGATCCCACACGGCACGGGTCTGCGCGTCCGCGACATCCGAGCCAGACCCCGGTTCGCTGTACCCCAGGGAGGAGATGGCCTCGCCGCGAGCGAACCGACCCAGCACCTCCTGCTTCAGGTCTTCCTGGCCGAACCGCATCAGGCTCGCGGCCACCATCCCGGTGGTGTCGATGGGGTGACGCGTGCAGCCAAACTCGAAGAAAACGGCCGCCAGCGCCTCCATCTCGGGTCGCCCGCGCTCCTGCCCCCCGTAGACCCGCGGCCACGCCGGATACAGGAAACCCGCTCGGGCCAGGCGCTTCCAGAACTCCGGATCGTACCCCTCCCAGGCATAGTGGCGGCGCTCCTGTAGTTCCGGCGTCCAATGGCGTCGAAAGAATTCCCTGGCCTCATCGGCAAAACGGTCGGCTTCAACCCCGTACCCGAATTCAATGTCGACCTCTCCCGCCTCGGGCAAAGAGACCTCCTCGCCCTCTCCCCAGAGCCTTTGCGCAACGCGCTCGAGTTCGCTCTCGGGGTCTCCGGCAACGAGTGGCCAGGCCTTGGCCCGCCGGTGATAGAGCTGGATGTCTTCCTCCAACGAGAGCCCATACCCCCCGTGTGCATGCAGGGCCGAAGCCACAGCGCGCGTCGCCGCTCGACTGGACCAATAGAAGGCCATGGAAACCAGTGCCGAGGCCCTCTCCACGCCGGCGGCAGTCGCGGCGATCGCCTTCCACGCCATCAGGCGAGCCCCCTCTACCTCGGCGGCCGAGTCCGCGAGGGGGTGAGCCACCCCCTGGAACGATCCGATCGCACGACCGAACTGTTTCCGCTCCGAGGCATAGCGGGCCGCCTTCTCCAGGGCCTCGCGGGCAAGACCGGCGAGAGCCGCCGCCATGAGAACCTTCCACTCCTCTCGCGCGGACTGAAAGGCCATCGCAGCCTTGGGACCCGCCAGGAGTACCGTCGGTTCGAGATCGAAATCGCTGGACCGACCCCAGGCGGAGGAGCCCAGGTTGGGAACCACGGCCCCGGACGAAGCCCCGGGAGGGCGCGCGTACAGAACGAGGTCTCCCCCCGAAATTCCAAGAACCGCATCGGCCACCGCTGCATTCGGCACCGCCGCGTTCGACAGTGAGGGTCCGGAGCGGAGGTCGAGAGTGATGATCTTTTCACCCGCGAGCCCGGCCTCGAGCCAGGACCGCGCCTCCGCCGACGCGACCGTCTCGAGAAGCCGGAGCGCGACCAGCATCTCGACGAGGGGAACGGACGCCAAATGACGCCCCGCCTGCTCGGCGACGAGCGCGGCGTCGAGAAGACTCCCGCCACCTCCCCCCCCGGCTTCCGAAACCCGCAAACCGAGAACGCCGGTTTCCGCCAGGGCTGCGTAGAGATCGGGGTCGAAGCCGCGGGATTCGGCCGCGCGGATCCGGCTGGGAGTGGATTCGTCCTCAAAGAATCGCGCGAAGGTCGACCGCAGCAATTCTTCCTGTTCCGAAAGTCGAAGTCTCATTGGTTTCCCCGGGAGCCGGAAGGATACTGCGCCCCGGGCAATCCGGGGGGCACTCCCGTACCCGCCCCCGGAAGGCTGGACCGCAGCGCTCGAATCGCCGGGCTCACCCGTCCCCTCCGCCCCACGGGCTTCTCGGCTTCGGGGAATCTCGTCCAGCGCCGAATCTCACGCCGAGACGGCTGCTTCCAGCGCGTGGCGCACGACCAGGGAAATCGCAATCAGGGTGAGTATCGCCTTGTAGAGGAGCACGAAGCGCGCCTCGTCGACCCGCGCCAGCAATCGACTTCCCACCGCCGTGCCCGCCATCGCCAACACGGACATCCACAAAAGCAAGCCGGCCCAGCCATCGTAGGCGAAGCCCACAGCCCCGAAAACGAGAATCTTCGCGACATGACTCACCATCTGGCAAGCCGCCTTGGTCCCGATGATGGCGAATCGGGAGAGACCGAGGTTCAGGAAGAAGGGAGCGATCAGGGGGCCGGTGGCGCCAACCGTGACATTGACCACTCCAATGACGCTTCCGAGGACGAAGAATCGACGATCGGTGCGAATCTTGCCAGGATGACTTCCCAGGAAAAGCCAATGGGGTCGCCAGGTCGCGACGATGACGAATACCCCGATCAGCCCGCGTGCGATGTCCGGCGGGATGCGTTCGGCAATCATCAAGCTGAGCCATCCCAATGGCAGCAAGGGCAGCGCGTAGCGCCACCAGTAGTCCCACCGAACGTGTCGACGTTGGACCCAGGTGCGCGATCCGTTCGAGACGAATTGAACGACGGCGAGGAGTGGTATCGCCACCAGGGGGGGGACGAAGAGGAGGAGAATTACCAGGAGCGTCATGCCCCCGGCCATACCCACGATCGCGGACAGCACCGCGGTCGCAAAAGCCGAGAAGAGAAGAACGGCGACCACCCAGGAATCCAGTCCACCGGCTCCCAGAGTCGCGAGATCCATGTCAGGACTCGATCGCTTGTTTCCGGTGACGGTAGAGATCCGGGTCTACCTCTCGGGACATCGCCTGGGCATCCAGGTCGCCGCCGAGAAACGAATCGATCCGAACCGCCGCATCCAGGGGGTCCCGAATGATTTCCACGTGATCGAGAAAAAGAACGCGAACGTGGGAGGCTCGCTCCAGCCAACGAGCCGCCCGGGAGACCTCGCGTTCGAGGAGAGGACCCAGCGAGTCGTCCCGCGCGGTCTCTTCGCCCCGCCCGCCTCGGATCAGCATGGCCGCCTGGGAGGCGACGACCTCTTCGAGGTCTCTTTGGCAGAAAACAATGGCGTACCGTTGTCGATCGGGAAGTTCCCGGAGCAGCGGCGCAACAACCTTGACCGCGCGCCCCGTGGCTTGCGGAACCCACGAAACGTCCTCGCGAATTCGCTTCACCGCGTCCCACTCGAGGTAGCCCCTGGGGTTATCGAGGTCGGGGGCCCGCTTCCCGTCAGAAAGCACGTCAATGCCACCGGCCCGCAACATCTGCATGAGCATCGACGTACCGCTTCGGGGAAGCCCCGAAACGACAGCAATCTCGGCTTCGCCGTGGGAGCGCACCGCCCCTCTCGATTCCCCGTGGCGAGCAAGGATGCCCGAGCGTCGCGGCCTGGGCTGGAACGAGTACGGCTCTTCTCCCGAGAGATAAGGCGCCACCGGTTTCTCGGTCAGAAAATCGTCATCCGGGCAATCGAAGGGCGTCCGACCGGTTTCCGGATCGCTGCGACGGAAATCCGGGCGCCACCCCGTCAGGCAAGCCTTTCCCGAAGCCTCCAGTCCCGCGTAGACACATCCCGAGTCGAGCCCCCGAAGGCCCGGTGCTACCTGGAGACCGCGCTCTGCCCAATGTCCGTAGACGATCCCGTAGTCATGCTTTTCGATCCGCCAGGCCGCGTGCCACGCTGTCCACGGCGAAGTCGGCGGGTGCCGCTCCCAGCGATCGGGCTCATTGCAATGGACACTGCGACAGGTCGTGAATCGAGCCAGGTCGTCGCGAACTCCGCCATCCGACCCGGTGCCCCCTACCGACCGGGGGCGTTCCAGGAGATTGAGCCAATCTTCGGAATCGTCGCTGGAAAGAGCGGCGGCCACCTTCGCTCCCCGGGCTTCGCACGTGGAACGCGTCCAACCCGGGTGTACAGCCGCGTGGACCATCAGCCCCGGCGTTTGCCCGATCGAGAAGGCCTGTACCAGGGGACGGTGTCGAAGCCACTCGAGCCACTCGGAAGCCTCACGAGACCCCACGACGTCCCCCAGGCTGTCGCCGGGATAGAGCGGGTCGATCCCGGCCAGGACCCGCATCAGGTGCACCTCGTGGTTTCCCAGCACGAAGAAACCCCGACCCGCTTCCACTTCCCGGCGCATCCGTTCAAGGCAACGCACGTTTTCGGGGCCCTTGTTGACGAGGTCCCCGACCTGCCAGATCTCGCAATCCGCACCCAGCCGGTTGCGGGCTCGAGCTACGAGCCGCTCCCATTCCCGGGCACACCCCTGAACATCGCCGACGAAGATTCTCTCCACCGACCGGAGGGTACCCGGGAGAACCCGACGGGCCCGCTCGCGAAAGCGCCCCCGGCCTAGATTGGCCGGGGGCGCTTCGCTCGACTGGAGCACGAGACCGGATTCGAACCGGCGACCCTCACGTTGGCAACGTGATGCTCTACCAGCTGAGCTACTCGTGCCCGG
>JAZAOF010000098.1:0-12740 GCA_036228265.1 Myxococcota bacterium
GTCGGTGACGTAGTTCATCAGCGAGTGTTTTGAAGTCCACCATCTTTTTCCGGCATTGTGGATTGCGACATCTCGTTCGAGCCGGGTTCCGAGTTCGTCGGACAAGCGGACGGGGTAGCGTTCTTCCTCTTCCAGTGCTCCGCCCTCGGTCGTCGAGCCACCCAGCGCGAGAACCCGAAGTTCGCCCGGGTCCTGAACTTCCGGAACGGGGTGGCCCGATACCTGGAAGAATGGATCGAACGGGCGGGTCTGCTTTACATAGTAACGAGTGGAGAGTAGGAAGTAGGCGACCATCACGAGTGTGGCCAGGGGAATCAGGGCCAGCATTGCCGAGCGGCGACCCAATCGAGAAAATAAGAAATGCAGAAGCGCCGGGGGCAGGATCAATGCCGCCGCGATCGCGAACACGGTCGCCATGTTGCGGTAGGGATAGCCCCAAAGCCCGGGTTCGCTGGGGGTAGGGTCGAGGAAACCCAGTGCGAAAAACCCTACGAGAACCGTGTAGGCGACCCAGGCCCCGGCGACCATCCCGCTTCGGCGGGCACCCGCCGGGCCCACCCTACAGCCCCTCTCGCAAGGACCGAACCGTGCAGTCGGATGGATCACCCGGACACGACAAAACGGAACCCGTTCGAATGGTCGACCGGGTTTTCTGCAGGTACCCGTCGTGCATTTTGTTCCTACCCGCTAGGGATTGGGTCGGCGCGAAGGATTGAGTTCGCCGAAAACGAGGTCGCGGAATCGATTCTACAGAATCTCCGGAGTCAAGCAACGCAGCCCGGCCCCGCATTTGCTCCGTTGTTCGTTTTGAAAAATAGTTTTCTGCTTACGCGAGTGGAATTTTCCAGAAACGAATTCCGCGCCGGCGTTCGATCCACGGGCTTTCAACGAATGGTGAATGCGGCCGCGCGACTTCGACTGTCACCGGTTGCACACGCTGCGCGTGAGGGGTGTGCGCCACTTGCTGTACACTTCGGTCAGGAGCTTTGCGAGTTGACGATTCACGCCTCAAAGCCAACGGGAACTTCGGTCGGATCGGCTCGGTGGCCCGGCTTGGCCGCAGGTTTGCTCGGCGCGGCGTACGTGCTGGGCGTCACCTTTCACTACCCGGTATCGGTCTCGCCGGACGGAACCTACTACCTGGAGATGGCGAGCGGTTTCCAGGCGGCCCTGGGGCCCCGCATCCACGACGGTTCGGGAAACCTGCAGCTCGTCACGCATTGGCCTCCGTTCTACCCCCTCTGCGTGGCGATGCTGGGCTCGGTCCTCGATCTCGACCCTCTTGCCGCGGCGCGCATGCTGGCTGCCCTGGTCTTCGGCGCGGCCATGATCCTGGTCGACAAGGTCCTGGTGCGAATCGGATCCGCGACACCGGCGCGTTGTCTCGCGCTTGCGTTTCTCTTGACGTCTCTGCCCTTCGTCATCTTTACGAAAGCCCTGAGTGACGGGCTAAGCCTGGTGCTTTTGTTGTCCATGATGCTGCTGTTGATGCGCTGGCAGGGATCCCCTCGCGGCGGCACGCTGGTCGCGGCCGGGATTGTCGCCGGGGCGATGGTACTCACCCGCTACGCCGCGGCGGGCCTGGTGGGCGGGGCCGGGCTCTTCCTGCTTACCCGGTCGGCCCCCGTTTCGAAGCGCCTGGGGAGAGCTCTCGCCTTCGGTGTTCCGGCCCTGCTTCTTGCCGCGGTGTGGGTCATCTACGTTTTTCTGGACGGAGGCGAATCCAATCGACGAAGCGTGGCGTTTCACCTGCCAAATTGGCAGCACGCGGTCGGATTGGTCAAGACGGGCTTGCTTTGGCTTTCTCCCGCCTGGCCAAACATGGGCTTCTTCGTGATGGTGCTGATCGCCGTCCTTGGGGGACTTGCGATGCGGGAGCACCCCCGACCCTGGCTCCGATGGCGGGCTGCGCCGTTCCCGCTCCTGGCCTGGCTGGGCGGAGCCTATTTTGTGTTCCTGTTGTTTTCGATCACGTTCATCGATTTCTATACCCCGCTCAACTACCGAATCCTGGCCCCGGTGTTCGTTTGCGTCGTCTTTTTTAGTCTTCCTGTCCTGGAAAACGCCTCCCAGAGAACTCAAACCCAGAAGTGGGTTCTCGCACTCCTGGTGCTGGTGGGGTTCTCCTATCTCGTCAGCTTCGCCCAACGCAGCGAAGAGTATTTCCGACAGGGAAATCACTACACCTCCGAGGCCTGGATTGAAAGCCCGACGCTTTCCTGGGTCCAGAATTTTCCGCTCGAGGGTCAGGTCTACACCAACGGACCGGATCCCATCCGTTTGCATCACCGCCGCTACAACGGGCTGTTCATGTTGCCCGCCCGCGTGGAGGTCACGAGCCAGCAGGTGAATCCAGAATTTTCTCGCGACATGGAAGAGTTGCACCTGAAGCTTCGAAACGGCCGGGCCGTCGTTGTCTATTTCGACACCATCGAACGTCGATCTCTCCCGAGTGCGAATGATCTGCTTTCTCGTTTTTCCGACATTCCGTCAAGACGCTTCGAAGACGGTCTCGTCATTGGGCGAGCCGCTCCCTAGCGGACCCTGAAACGCCTTTGAGACCCGGGTCGAATCACACGCGTGAAACCGTGAGCCGTCGTTAGCGCCCCAATAAACACGTAGTACCATTGCGTTTCAGGTCGATCGGGAAATTCGGATCCCGGGCGGAGAGGAAAAGGCGCCGTGACGCAGTCCGAAAGAGAGCGGAATCACCGGCCGTACAACGAGGTTGCGATACGCACCGCGAGTGCGCTCACGAAGGCACGGCAGGGCATCCGAAAAAAGCTCGCCGGCGCCGAGATTCCCCGCGAAAGGCTTTACCCGTCCTTCGACCGCGCGGGCCTCGGTATCGCGCTCGAGTACGAGCGAATGGGGAACCGGCCCGTCACGCACGAATTGCAGTCGCGCGCGGATGATCTCGGATTCGATCTGGAACACCTGGGCATCACGATTGGTACCGTGATTCACGGGATCGACCTCACGGAGTTGGATAGTCCGGAACAGGTACGATTTGTTCGAGATGCGCTCCTCGAACGCAAGGTGGTGTTCTTTCGAGACCAACATCTGGACGAGGACGAGCAGGTTTCCTTTGCGAGAGGGTTCGGCGAACTCGACGCATTTCCGTTTGGGCAAGCGGGCGACAACCCCTACATCCTCGAGATTCGTCACGGGAAGAACTACCCCGGCATGGAGAATGGATGGCACACGGATGTCACCTGGATGGAGGAGCCGTCGTTGGGATCCATTGCCCAATGCGTCGAAGTGCCTCCCGTGGGTGGAGACACGCTCTTCTCGGATAGCCACGCCTGCTACCTCGGTATGCCGGCTGCCCTGCAGGAGCGTGTCGAGCACCTGCACGGGATCAACGATTACCGCAACTTCTTGGCTCAGCGAGGTCCGGGGAATCTACCCTCGGAACTCGTGGAGGCGATCAAGAAGGAGATCCCCTTTGGGGTCAGCCACCCTCTTCTGCGCACGCATCCCGAAACGGGGAAGACCAGTCTCTATATTCACGGCGGTTTTTTGCGGCACGACTCGCTCTACGATGGGCGCTCCGGTGAGCGATTGGAGCGAAGCGAGTCGGAGGGGATTGTCCGCCAACTCTTGCAGCAGCATGGACGACCGGAATACACGTGTCGCTTTCAGTGGGCGCCGGGTTCAATCGCATTCTGGGACAATCGTGCGGTACAACACTATGCCGCGAGCGATTATCATCCGCACAAGCGCGTTCTGAGGCGCGTCACCGTGAGCGGCGATAGGCCGTTCTACGACCCAACTCTCTAAATCGAGAAGAGGACTTTCATGGCGACCACGGGTAACTGGCAGAGCACTGCGTGCATCCTCTGTAGTGTCAACTGCGGCTTGCAGGTCCAGGTCGAGAATGGCCACTTCAAGAAGATCAAGGGCGACAAGACGAATCCGGGTTCGAAGGGGTACACCTGCGAAAAACCGGCGAGTCTCGACCGGTACCAGAATCACGCCGATCGGATCACGTCGCCTCTGCGTCGTCGCGAGGACGGTAGTTTTGAATCGATTGACTGGGATACCGCTATCCGCGAAATATCTGAAAAGCTCGCGGACATCCGCGATACCCACGGCGGATCGAAAATTCTCTACTACGGTGGCGGAGGGCAGGGGAACCATCTCGGCGGCGCGTATAGCGGGGCGACTCGGCGAGCGCTCGAGATGCATTACAGCTCGAATGCTCTCGCCCAGGAAAAGACCGGTGAGTTCTGGGTCGAACGGCAGATGTTCCAGGCTCGACCGGAGCCCGATTTCGAACACGCCGAGGTGTCGGTGTTCGTGGGGAAAAACCCGTGGCAATCCCACGGTTTCGAGCGCGCTCGCATTGTCTTGAAGGCGATTGCGAAGGATCCGAACCGCCGGATGATCGTGATGGATCCTCGGCGTACCGAAACCGCCGAGCTGGCCGACGTTTTTCTCCAGGTAAAACCCGGAACCGACGCCTTTGTGCTGGCTGCCATATTGGCTGTGATCATCGAAGACGACACCATCGATCACCACTTCCTGGAGGGGCGAGCGACCGACGGAAAACCGTTGTTGGATGTACTCGCCGAGGTTCCTGTCCGCGACTACTGCGACCGTGCCGGAGTTTCTGAAGATCTTGTTCGCGAGGCCGCGCGCATGATTGGCGAAGCCGAATCGGTTGCCGTACTTGAAGACCTGGGCATCGAGATGGCGCCGCATAGCACGCTCAACTCGTATCTCGAGAAGTTGCTCTACGTGCTGACGGGAAATATCGGCCGTCGCGGCACCATGGCCCTGGGAACGCACCTGGGAAAGCTCATCGGTTCGAGCCCCGACAATCGCACGACTCCAGTGGGAGGGCACAAGATCATCACCGGGCTGATTCCCTGCAACGGCATCCCCGGTGAGATTCTGACCGACCATCCCGATCGCTTCCGCGCGATATTTATCGAGAGTGGCAATCCCGTTCATTCTCTTGCGGACAGTCCGCGAATGAGAGAGGCGCTCGAGGCACTCGAATGCGTCGTTCTGATCGATGTCGCGATGACCGAAACGGCCCGGCACGCGCATTACATCCTGCCTGCCGCTTCCCAGTACGAAAAAGTCGAAACCACGTTTTTCGGGGGAGGTTTCCCGGACCATGTCTTCTTGCTGCGCAAGCCCCTGTTTCCCGTGGCCGAGGGAACCCTGACGGAGCCCGAAATCCACAGCCGCTTGTGCCGCGCTCTCGGGGCGTTCGAAGACGAGGATCTCGAAACCCTTCGGGAGGCCGCGAGCGAGGGACTCGAAAAATTCGGTCCGGCCTTTCTCCAGGCCATGGCCAGTCAACCCAAGCTGGCGGCCGTGATGCCGGTGGTGCTGTACGAGACTCTCGGCCGTTCGCTGGGCGAAGGTCTCGAGGGGGCCGCCCTGCTCTGGGGAGCCGCCCAGACGCTGGCTTCGGAGGAGCCCGATTCGGTGCGCCGAGCCGGGTTCGAGGGAGAGGGTCCAGCGCTGGGAAACGCGCTATTCGAGGCGATTCTCGAGAAGAGCAATGGCGTGGTGATGACCTCGGACCCCTACGAGGTCACGATGGACCGCATCCGGACGGACGATGGCCGGATCCAGCTCGTCATCCCCGAACTCGTGGAAGAGTTGGCGAACCTCGTGGATGAACGACCGGATCCGGCCGCCGGCGACTACCCGTTTGTCCTTGCCGCGGGAGAGCGGCGAAGCACCACGGCGAACACGATCCATCGCGACCCGGGATGGAGAAAGAAGGACATCCATGGTGCCCTTCGGATGAGCCCGGGGGACGGGGAACGGCTGGGTGTCGAAACGGGAGGGCGCGTCCGGATCACGACCAAGCGAGGCTCCGCGGACGCCGTTGTCGAAATCAACGACACCCTGCGCGAGGGGCACATCACCTTGCCGAATGGATACGGTCTTGAATACCCCAACGACGACGGCACGCGTGCGGTTCATGGAACCCCTCCCAATGAACTGACGTCCAGCGAGGACTGCGATTGGCTGGCCCTCACGCCCTGGCACAAGCACGTCCGGGCCCGGGTGGAAGTGATCCGCTGAGCCGGGCCCCCCGGTTTTCGGCCTTCCCGGTCGAGTCTCAGCGGGCGGCTTCGGCCCAGGGGCCCCGGTTTTCCGGTCCCCCGAAAGAATCGGGGTCGAGCAGCGTCCAGAAGACGGAACCGTGGATGGACGGACCGACTGCTTGAGCGTCGAGCGCGATCTGGAGTTCGCGAACGGTTTCCGGGTAGCGCGCCGCCAGGTTTGTTTCTTCACTGGGATCGTCTTCGAGGTGGAAGAGTTCGGAGTTGGGTTCGCTCCAGGGGAGAGGCGAGCCAGTGACCACCAGTTTCCAGGGGGGGCGGACCAGGGCGACTCCCCCCAGGCCCTCGACGCGAAAGGTGCGCGCGGAGTCCGGGTTTGGCCCCGAAAACTCGTCCTCTCGAATGGCCTCCCAGCGGTCCGCTCCGTCGAGGTCCTGGGGGATTTGGGCGCTCAACCCGGCGGCTTTGAGCAGGGTTGGGAGAACGTCCTGGGCCGTGACAAACGCATTGCTTTCGCCCGGCAGAAGGCTCCCTGGCCACGAGAGAATGGAGGGGACACGGATCCCGCCCTCGTAGACCGACCCCTTGCCAGCCCGGAGCGGAGCATTGTCGGAAGCCCCTTATTCGTTGTTTTTACGCACGAACTCGAGAAATTCGACCGGGAGCGGCTGGCCGAATAGATCGGCAAGTCGGCCGATCCAGCGGTTGAGTCCGGCCGGCGATGCCGAGGGGTTGAGCCCGCCGTTGTCGCTGAAGAACCAGACGATCGTTTCTTCCCGAATTCCCTCCGAATCGAGTGCCGCGAGGATCCGTCCCACACCGGCGTCGAGTTCGGAGACCATGGCTGCGTGGATGCGCCGATGGGGATCCATCGTTTCGGAGTAGCCGTCGATTCGGTCCGTCGGTGCCTCGTTGGGCAGGTGAGGGGCGTTGAAGGATACGAAGAGAAAAAGAGGACGATCGGGGTCACGGTCTTCGATCTGTTTCAGCGCTTCATCGACGATCAAGTGGGTCGCGTAGCCGTCTTCGCGCAACGTCTTTCCGTTGCGCTGCCAATCGTGACCGCCACCGTGATTGTGATCCCAGTACCCGATCCCGCCGGTTACGTTTCCATAGAATTCCTCGAAGCCACGAGCGTGGGGGAAATAGCGCTTCTCCACGTGGCCCAGGTGCCACTTGCCGGCCATGACTGTCTGGTAGCCCGCCTCGGCAAAGAGTTCGGGAAGGAGCGTCTCGTCGAGCGGAAGCCCCCTCGGTTCGACTTTCGAAATGGGCCGGAAGACACCCAGACGCGCCGCCGATTTTCCCGTCATCACCGCGGCGCGCGTTGGACTGCAGATCGGTTGAACGTAGAAGCGTTCCAGGGCGAGGCCGGTATCGGCCATGCGGTCGATGTGCGGCGTTTCGATTTCGCTGCCGTGGTAACCGAGGTCCCGCCATCCGAGGTCGTCCGCCATGACGAGCACGACATTGGGCGACTTCGCCTGGACGGAAAGGGGGGAAGTAATGCACGCGACGATCGCAGCCAGGTTGAGTGCGATCCTGGCTCCGCGTCGAAACGCCTGGGCAAGTGGCGCTGTTTCATGGTGGCCCCGAACGCGAACGATTTTGACTGCAGTCCAGCCGTTGATCGCAATCAAGGGCATCTCTATTTCCTTTTGGGCGACTTGCCGCGCGCCGATCGAGAGCGGGCTTCGCGTTGCTCTCCCACCCGCGCGTGAGCACGCTTCAGGGTGTAATCGCGCTCGAACTCTTCCTTCGACGATTCGGCAGAGAGCGGACCCACCCGAACATACTCGCCGCGATCGTAGGCCTGGCGAAATTCCTTGAGGCTCCCGTAGGCATCGCCGACGCGGCCCGGGGCCCCAAGGCCAAATCCCTCGATGGTCCCCCCGTAGGTAAGGGCCTGGAGTCCCATTCGGTGAAGCAACTTCGGACTCGCCTCGGCCAGCACCTCGGGGGAGACGGTCACGATCCAGTTCTCTTGTTGGCGCGTCCAGGATGTGACGTTGCTCATGGTAGCGACGAAGCGCTGGCGGTCGGTTCGGTTTGCTCCCGTTCCGTGGAGTAAGCGTCCGTCGAAGATCAGCAGGGTTCCAGCCCGCGCTTCGAGGTTGAGAGTCGGGGGGAGTTCGCCCACCTCGCCACCGCTTCCCGCCTCGGCCATGATGCGATGGGTTCCGGGAATTAGCAGGGTTCCGCCGTTTTCTTCGTCGACGTCCTGGGGGATATACATGGTGTTGAACAAGACCGGGGCTTCCCGGGTCTGGAAGGGGAGGAGGGGAGCCTGGTCGATGTGAAGAGCTTGGGGGTAACCGCCCGGGTCGGCTCCATTGGAAAGAAAGCTATGGCAGATCCATCCCCGGCCCAGGGTTTCGTCCATGAGTTGCTCGATGAGCGGTCCCGCCTGGACCCCTTCTGGATCGTGTTCGATGCACTGGACGAAGCAGCGTCCCTTGTTCACCAACGAATTCACGTACTGCCCGGAGGGAGTGGGCATCTGGACACCGGCGCGCCGCTCTCCTTCGGCCTGGGCGAAAAGCCTCTCTCGGAAACGCGTGCACTGGGCCTTGGACAGCCCTTCTTCGACGAGGCAGAAGCCCCACTGCTTGAGGTCGCGACGCATCCGCTGGATATCCCGGGTCGCGGTCGGAAGATCCTGGTTCTTCCAGTAGGGATGCTTCCGGGCCACGGTGGTGTCCCAGTACCGGCCAGTCCCCCATTCGAGAGGCTGGGTCACATCGGGAGGGGTCAGCCAGGGATTGTTGCGGTACATCGATTTCCAGGGCTCTCCGCAGCTCAGGAAATCCGTGTAGAGTTGTTCTTCTCGAGGAGAGTTGGCCTTTACGACCGCTTCCGTGAACTCATTCGGAATTGTCATCGGTTTCCCTGCTCGGTTTCGACGCCTGTCGGGTGAGCGAAATGCACGGGGCTGCGCGCACCGGAAAGGATAGGCGAATCTCTTCCCAGAGCCTTTTTCCGGTGGTGGGCGCTACTATTTTACTCCCTCACTGGGAGCGCGATCGATGTCCGAGACCCCCTTTGTTGAAACCGACCTGTACGGATTTCTTGCACCGGATTTCGTATCCCCGGATCGGATCGCCGTAAAACTCGAAGATCTTCCGGCAAGGTGGCCCGCCCAGGAGACGATCGGCCCCACGCGGGTTTATGATGCTCGTTCGGTGCAAGCACGAGAAGAGTCGAAGGGGATCTCCGAGGCGGATTTTTTCGAGGAGCATGGTTTTGTCCTGCTCTCCCACGAGTCCGAGGTTCAGGACTGGGATATTGATCCGTCCCAACCCGAGATGGAGCAGGAGGCCGCTCGGGTCTACGGTCCGGAAGCCGAGTCCCTGATTCGTTCCCGCTTGCTCCCGGGACGAAAGGTCGAAATCCAGCAGGGCGCGCCCCAGCGGCGGGGCCCCGGCACCGCGACCCCGTTCTACGCGGGTGCCGTTCACCAGGACTACGGGTTGCGGCCGGAAGACTTCGAGGAATCCCTGGAGGCGTTTGTGGCGCCCGAAATTGTTCGCGGCTGGCGGGAGCGCTTTGACCAGGACGATGTTGCGGGATTCGTGTTGGTCAACCTATGGCGCCCGGTCTCTATGCAGGATCCCCTGATGCATATGCCTCTGGCCGTCTGCGAACCCCGCTCGGTGAGAGTCGAAGATTGCGTTCCGCTGAGCCTTCTGGAATTTGGCCCGACCGGCCGGCCGACGAACCAGTTGGCGTTGAGGCGTCATCCTGCTCAGCGTTGGTACTACTACCCGGGCATGACAGGGGAGGAAGTCCTGGCCTTCAAGAACTACCAGTTCTTCAAGGACGATTCCGAGGCGAAGGTAGAGGCGTGCTTTCACTCGGCCTTCGAAGACCCCACCGCTCCCGCGGGTGCCGAGGAGCGGCAGAGTTGCGAGCACCGCGTGAGCGTGTTCGTGCTGAGGGACTAGGCGGCCCGGATTCCGGGACCGCAGGAGTTCAGTCCGCGACCCAGCCCGCCAGGACCAGAGCCGCGAGTCCGGCCACGGCAACCTGGGAGGGCGGGAGATCCAGGCCGTATGCCACGGCGAAAGACGGCAGCACCACCGCCAGCGCGAGCCCGGGCGCGACCCATAGAATCTGCCGGACCTCGCGACAAAACTCCCGCGCAGCCAGAACGGGTAACACGAGAAAGCCGAACGTGTAGAGAAATCCCGTAGCTTGCATGACGAGCCCCACGGAAACTCCCAGGCCCACGGAGATGACGAGGGTCCACCGGTGAACCGAAACCCCGGTGAGAGCGCTCGCGTCTGTATCGAGAATGAGAAGTGCCAGGCGTTCGCGAAAGCGAAAAGCAAGAGCCCCGACGCCCAGGGCCGCGATGGCCAGGATCGCGACATCGTTCCAGGTGGAACCCAGCATCGTGGAAAACAGCAGGCGATGGATGATCTCCAGGCCTTCGGGGTGATGCGCCACGAAAAGAACCGAGCCGCTCGCGCCGACGAGAAAAATCCAGGCCACCCGCCCTTCGTCAAAGCGTCCCTTGAATCGGTCCGAAGCGAGAAAGCCGACCACCCCGCCGCTGACGGCGGCGAGCAGCGGCACGAGCGCCTGCATCCCGGACGCATCGAATCCCAAGACCAGTTGCAGGGCGAGGGCGATGGCGACGCCGCAACCCGAGGCCTGGGCGATTGCCGCCCCCAGGAATACCTGCCTCCGTCCCACGACCCAGACCCCGAGGAGGGCAAGGAGCACCGCCGAAATCATCCCGACGAGATAGCTTTCCGCGAAAAGCGACCAGGAGGCTCCAAATTCGACCAGGCCGCTCAATGGATCGACTCGCGAATTTCGACGCGGCGCTTGTCTACCAGGGCCACGTGCGTGGCGCGTGTTTCCATTTCTTCGAGCCGGTGCGTGACGAGGACCACGGTGCCTCCCATTTCGTGGTGGCGTTGCAGACCGTCTAGAAGAACGCGCCGACTCCGCGTGTCGAGACCCTCGGTGGGCTCGTCGAGCAGGATGAGCCTGGCCCGTCGCACCAGGGCCCGGGCCACCATGGTGCGTTGACGTTGCCCCGCGGACAGCCGGGAGAAATCACGGCGGGCGAGGTCTTCTATCTTCATTTCCGAAAGCGCGGCCGCGGTGCGCTCGCGTATTTCCATCCGTGTTAGATGGAGTCCCGAAAGCCCCAGGCGTACCCATTCGCGTGGCGTCGTGGAGAGGGTTTCGGCGAATCGGGCCTGCTGGGGCACGTAGGCCACGCGCTCGCCGAAGCCGGGTTCGCCCGGGCCTGTCAATCGCCCTTTACGAGGCGGCACCAATCCCAAAAGACTGCGCACCAGGGTTGTCTTCCCGGATCCGTTTGGACCGACGATGGCCCAGAATTCACCGTCGCCGATTTCCAGCGAAACGTCTCGAAGAAGGGTTTCATTCGGCGTCCCGAGGTCGCACTGTTTGAGGCTCAAAATCGGCACATGGAACTCACGGTCCGGCTAACGCCGTAGTCACGCTATTCAAGTTGGCCGCGATCATCTCGATGTAAGATGTCGCGTTTTTATCAACGCCGACCTGGTCCGTCATTCGCGCGATGTGAGCGTCCGTTTCACGCGCAACCTTCTTTGCGTACTGATCGCGAAAATAGGTCGACGAAAGGATAAGGCGTATGTCCTGTTCCTGCATTTGGCTGATCACCTTCTGAAGGTGTCGCGTCGTAGGGGTCACGCCCGGAAACGGTTCGAGAAGAGCCGCTTGCCGCAGTCCGAAGCGGCGTGCGAAATAGGGCCATAGGTTGTGGTCGGCCACGAACGCGGCCTGGGAATAACCCTTCGACTGAAGTTCCCACCCGGCGGGCTGTACCGATTTGGAAGCGAGCAGACGGGCAGCCGACGCCGGGCCCTCGAAGCTGGCTGTCGCGAGATCCCGGCCGCCCACGGTCTTTACGGCCTCGGCTCCGTAGAGATTCGAAAGCAATTCGTCGCGAAAGGAGAGGTAGTTCTTTTCAAACGAAGAGCGCGAACCGGGTGCGATCTGGGAAAGCCGCTCGGCGAGTCGCCGCGCGACCCGCAGGCCCTCCACGGGATCGTTGAGGTAATGCGGATTTCCAAGAGGATGCACGTCCCCCAGCGCTCGGGCCATCACGCCTGAACGGGCCGGAACGATCTTGTTGACACCCACCGATGCATCGAAGTAGCCGGGTTGGCCGGGCTGGATCTGCGAGTTTCGGGCTTGGGACACGAGAGCGGGGATGTATCCCGCCCCCAGGTCGAGACCGACGACCGCGAGGAGGTCGGCCGAGTGAAGCAGGCGAATAAAACTCGGGCGCGCCTCGACGAAGTGGGGGTCTACCCCCGGGCGCGCGAGGCTGTGAACGCGGACGTCGCTTCCTCCGACCGCTTCCACCAGGGCGGCGAGGTTCGGGGTCGTGGTGACGACCTCGAGGGGGTCCGCGTTGGCCGCTTGAGAATTCCCCACCCAGGCGGCAAGGGCAATCATGAAGAGAGTCGCGATTCGGATGGAACCGAAAGGGTTTCGAAAAAGCATGATGCGTGCCTTCTAGTAGCGATGCGCGGGCTCGGAGCCCAGCGTGAATTGAAATTGGAGCCACACGGTGTGATTGTTGTCTCGCGGGAGAAAGGTCGTGCGGTCGTAGTTGTACTGCAGCGCGATCTTCGAAAAGTGCGTCGGCTGGTACGTCACAAGGGGCGAGATCCGCCATCGCTCGGAGCGATAGGG
>JAZAOF010000099.1:0-5544 GCA_036228265.1 Myxococcota bacterium
AAGCCGGGCCTCGACAGCGGCAATCCGATTCTCCAGCCCGGGCTGGCCGGCGCCGGCGTGGCGCACGCGCAAGAGGTGACGGCGGGCTCGCCGCAGAAGGCTCTGCCTTCTCTCGCCGCCCCGGGGTCCCAGGACCAGCACGCCGTAGACGTCGACCCGGGGAATTTCGAGCGTCGCCCGGTCCGCGTGCACCTCGAACGGGAGATCGCGTTCCGGTCGCCCGGGCACAAGCCACCGCGCCTCCTTGGCTTCGAACCCCTCGGGCAGGGCCAGGCTCACGGGCGTGGCCCGCGTGGGCCGCGCCTTTCCCTCCCGAGGATCGAGATCGGTGTTCACGAACTGGAACGAGAGAAGATCCTCCCCGTGACGCCAGGTCTTGACCCAGAGCCGGGGCGGCAAGGCCCCTTCGATCAACGGCGTGCCAACGGCCTGTCTCACGGCGTCGGCGAAGCGTCGCCACCCGGCTTCAATGCGGGGAGTCCGCTTCGTGCGCGCAGGGCCGAAGCCTTTCCCGTCGAGGGGTTCGATCACCTTTCCCGCTTTTCGCAAGGTTTCGAGAACCGGCGCCTTTCGCAGTCGGCCGCGCTCATCGCGATCGCCCAGCCCCCCAACCACCGCGAGCGTCCCCCCACCGGCGAGATAGGAAGCGAGGAGGCCCCGCTGCCTCTCGGAAAGCAGGGCCACCGAGGGCGCAATGACAACGCGGTAGCGCTGAAGATCGGCCAGGGTCACCCGCTCGTTTCGAAACTCGGGATCGTCCAGGATCACCACGTCGAAGGGAACATGCCCCTCTTCGAGAGCCCGGGTCGTCCCGGCGAGGTTCCGCATGAGCGGAGAATCCGGCTGCCGAACCGACTGCTCGTAGAACGCCGTCGGCAGGGAGTAGAGGAGCGCCACCTGGGCGTAGCGGCGTCGGCCCTCCCGCTCGAAGAGCGCGCGGTGCCGATCGCGGAATTCGAGGAAGTCGTCGGAAGTGCGCCGGGCCGCCCCGCCTTCCGGGTCCAGTTCGGTATTGAGCATCATGACACCGCCGCCGGCACTTGCTTCCGCCCAGGCCGCCGCCAACAGGTCCGGCGTGCGCTTGCGCACCGTGCTCATCGCGAGGACGGGTTTCGCGTCACCGGCCAGGGCATCGGCCATCTGAAAACGAAACGGTCCCCAGGCGTTGGTCCAGTCCTGCTCCACGAGGTCGTACTCGAGAAAGCCCGACGACTCCATCCAGAGGCTATCGACGAAATCCGAGAGCACGACCTGGTAGGGATCGAAACCGAAGACCCAGCCCGCCTGGTTTCCGTGAACGTCGAACGCCCGCCCCTGGCCCCGGGCAACCGCCTTCGCATCCCGGTAGCTCCTGGAGAACGCGTACAGGTTCGCCAGGTTCTGGAACCGCCAATATTCCCTCCAGACGCGGTCCTCGCGCCGGCGAGCGGCCGCGCCCGCTGCGGAAAGCCCACGCAGTTTCGGCGCCAGGCGCCGCCTGAAATCCTCCCGGATGTTTTTCCCGCGTTCGCGGTACTTCGGCAAACGCCCGGTTCGCTCCAGGTGCCATCGAAATTTTCGGTCGTCGATATCCCCGGTGGAGCCCTCGCCGTTGAGCGCCAGCCCAATATTGTCCTGGGAAAGGCCGTCGCCAAAGAGCGGACTCTGGACCCAGTCGTAGTTCGAAATGGCGTGCCAACGCGGAGCCGTATGACTCGCCATGTAGACGTCGTAGTCCGCGCGCTTTGACCAGGCGGGCGATCCGAGATTGAACTTGCGATGGAGAACGGGTCGATTCTGGCGATCGCGAACCAAGCCGCCGTGCTCGACGAGGAGTTCGAGAGCACCTTCCTCGCGGAAGTGAAGCGTCTCCTGGTACTCGTTGGGACCGCTCCAGTCGCGAAAGATCCCGCGATGCTCGAGAAAGTCGTTGGTGGCCGTGCTGCCACTGCGGTCGACCGAATCGATCCAGAGCCAGTGCTTTCGGTACCAACCGTCGCGGCGTTCCGGAGCCCCGCGCCCTGTTCCCCAGCCGACATTGACCAGCGTGCGGTTCCACTCCGGCGGGTTCGCCTCGAACTCCCGGACGGCTTTCCCGTAGTCCGGAAACACGACTTCCACGGGGCTCCCGGCGGGCCACTCGGGCGCTGCCGAGAGAGCCACCGTTGCCGCGAGCCAAAGCGTGGAGAACATGGTCGCCCACCCGCCGGCTACAACGCGGCTTCGATCCTCTTCAGCACGGCTTTCTCATCCCGCGAGATCCGGGAGCCCAACCCGAGCACTCCACCGGCCGCATCGGCCACGCTTCGCGCTCGCTCGACAATGTCCCGGCGGACCGTTTCGCGCTGCTCCTTGTCCAGGACGTCGCGCAATTCGCCCGCGTAGCCCTCCCAGGCATCCATGAAGTTCTCCGGAGGACGCACCTCGAGCCAGGCGTTCAAGAGCGCATAGGGCGCATCGGACTTCGAGATTCCCGCGCCCTCGGCGGCTTCCAGCACCGCCTTGCGCTCCTTGGGGTCGACCGATCCATCGGCCCAGGCCACCACCACGAGCGGCAACAGGGTCAGGGCCGGAAGCGTCTCCGGCTCGATCCCGGCGTTCACCAGGGCCTCGAGCACCCCGGCGTCCGTCACGCCGCAGTTCGCCGCGAGGGCCTTCATGCCGTCTTCTTTCTCTTTTTGTGCCCGAATTTCCTCGCGGAGCTTATGCTCGTGCTTGGCGAAAAAACTCTCCTCAAGCGCCTTCCGGCGATCCCCCAGGTACTCCGTCATCGATCTTTTCTTCCTCTTGGCAAGCGTCCGCTGAGGCGGATCTAGAGAACGAGTTCCGCCGCGGTCCGCATCGTGTCGAAATCGCGCGTTCCGAGAAGCAGCGTGGTCACCGGGGTGTCGCGCCACGCCTGCAGGCGGTCACGCACTCGATCGATCGGCCCCACCAGCGAAATCTCGTCGGCAAACTCGGTTGGAACCATGGCCACGGCTTCTTCGCGTTTCCCCTCGAAGAAGAGTTCCTGGATCTTCTTGGCCTCGGCCTCGAACCCCATGCGGCTCATCAATTCCATGTGAAAATTGCGTTTCTTGGCCCCCATGCCCCCCACATAGAACCCAAGAGACGCCTTCACCGGCATCAGTGCCTCCTCGACATCGTCGTGGATGTTGAGAACGACCATCTGCGCGATTTCGAAACCGGGCTTCGCGTTGGCCAACGACTCCGCGTAGACCTCCTGCCGGTACGGCGAGTAGTACAGCGGAAGCCAGCCGTCGGCGATTTCCGCCGCGAGGGCCACGTTCTTCGGACCCTCGGCCCCCATGTAGATCGGAACGTCCGAACGAAGGGGGTGGGTGATCGAGCGCAGCGGCTTGCCCAGCCCCCAAGCGCCTTCACCGGTGTAGGGCAACGGATAGTGCGGCCCCGGACTCGCGACCGGTCCGCCCCGCTCCAGCACCTGCCGAATGATTCCGATGTACTCGCGGGTTCGCGCCAACGGCTTGGAAAAAGGCTGTCCGTACCACCCCTCGACGACCTGCGGACCCGAGACCCCAAGCCCAAGCAGCATGCGGCCCTGGGACAGGTGATCCAGCGTCAGCGTCGCCATGGCGGTGGCCGTGGGCGTTCGTGCCGACAACTGCACCACGGACGTTCCGAGCTTGATCCGCTCGGTGTGTCCCGCGATGTAGGCCAGGGGCGTAAAGGCATCGGAGCCCCAGGCCTCCGCCGTAAAGATCGAATCGAAGCCGAGCTTTTCGGCCTCCTGGGCCACCGGAATCAGGTCCGGGTGGGGCTGGGCTCCCCAGTACCCCAGCTGCAGACCGAGTTTGAGATCGGACATGGAACTCCCTTCTTCCCCGAAACGCCGAAGCTACAAGAACGAGGGGCGCTGCCCCACCTCGGTTGATGCGACATAGCCGTAATCGACGACTAGGTTCTCCCCGCTGATGAAACGTGCCGCATGGCTGTTCAGGAAGATCAGGGGATCGCCCATCTCGGCCGGGGTGGCATTGCGCCCGATCGGCGCCAGGAAGTTCTCCTCGAGAAACTCCTTGCTGACCTGGTCGTGAAACGCAGACAGCATCGGGGTATCCGTGGGCGCCGGCGAGAGGCAGTTGATACGGACCTCGTCCTCCACCAGTGCCGCGGCCCGCATCTTCGTATAGGCGATGAGGCACTGCTTCGAAAACATGTAGCCGTTCGCGGCTTCCGGGTTCGCCTCGCACCAGGCCTTGCCACTCGCGAAATCGGGGGTCGCCACCAGCGCATCGACCATTTCGCGGTTCTTCTGCCAGCCAATCCCCGCCACCGAGGTGATGATGGCGATCGCCCCCCCCTTCGAGATCCGAGGCACGACCGCTTCCGTGAAGTGCCGCTGCCCGATGAAATTGACGAGCATGGTGTCGAGTGCGCTCCAGGGAGCCCCGGGGAGCCCCGCGCAGTGAAAGAGAGAGTCGATCTGCGCCGGAAGCTTTTCGATCGCGGCGTCAATCGAGGCCGGATCGCGCAGGTCGATCTCGATACTCTGCTTTACCGGCGACGTGATCTCGGCGACATCGAGAGCGTGAACTTCCGCCCCGAGTTCGACCAGCTGGCGGGTCGCCGCATCCCCCATCCCGGTCGCGGCTCCAACCACGACGACTTCCTTGCCCTCGAATCCCATCAGGTCCTTCATCTCGATCTCTCCCATTCTATTGGTTCCAGGATGGTGCGAGGAGTAGCGCAGACCCGGGCCTTGCGCCGCGGAGCTCCCCGAATTTCGTTGTAGAAACGAGCTCTTCGATCCCAAAGGCGAAGCGACTTCTCAGTCCTGCGGAAGCCCCGTGAAATCCGGGACCCGCTTTTCGAAGAAGGCCTTGATGGCCTCGATGTTTTCAGGGGACCCCACGCGCACCAGGAAGGCGGCATCTTCCCGCGATCGCGCGGCCTCGACTTCGGCCCGGCGCGACTCCAGCACCAGGCGCTTGGTGTGGCGGAGGGAAGCCGGCCCGTTCACCGCCACCTGGGCCGCCTTGGCCTGGGCGGCCGCCAGCAAATCTTCCGGCGCACAGAGTTCGTGGGCCAGGCCCATCTCCACGGCCGACTCGGCCGACACCCAGTTCGCCGTGAATAGAATTTCCGCCGCGTTACGGTCCCCCACGACCCGCGCCAGCAGGTAACTGCTCGCCGCCTCGGGGACCACACCGAGTTGCACGAAGGGAGCGCGCAATCGCGCCCCCTCGGCGATGTAGACGAATTCACAGTGGAGCAGGATCGTCAGCCCGATCCCCACGCCCACGCCATTGACCGCGGCCACGAGCGGCTTGTCGAAGGCACAGAGTTCGTCCATGAAGGGGGCGAAGGGATTGACCGGGGTTCCCTCCGCGGGGGTCGTCGATCCGCCCATCTCCCCCAGATCCTGGCCCGCGGAGAAGGCGCCGCCACTGCCAGTGAGCACCACGCAGCGGACCTCGGGATCCTCCCGGGCCTCGGCCAAGGCCGCGCCCAGTTCGCCCCACATCACCGCGTTAAAGGCGTTCTTCTGGGCCGGGCGGTTCAGCGTCAGCGTCAAAACGAAGCCGTCGCGGGATTCGAGCA
>JAZAOF010000100.1:0-5870 GCA_036228265.1 Myxococcota bacterium
CACCCTCTTTCGGACCTTCGGGTTCGCACTGTCAACCTCGCATCCGGTGAGCAGTTTTCCAGCGAGTTCACCGCGCACAATCCCAACCAGAAGATTCCGGTCCTCGTTGACGGTCGCACCAGCATCATGGAGAGCTGCGCAATACTGCAGTACCTCGGCGAGAAGTTTCCTTCCCCCTTGTACCCTTCCGGCGAACGTCGTTTCGATGTCGTGCAGTGGCTTACGTGGCAGGCGGCCAACGTGGGCCCGGTCTTCGGAAACAAGCTCAGCTACACGCGCTACATGGACGAAATTTCGATGGAGCAGAAGGCGCATCCCCTCGAGCGTTTCGGCAACGAAGCTCGGCGCCTGGTGGGCGTCTTGAACAACCGCCTCGAGGGCCGTGACTACGTCTGTGACGCGTTCTCCATCGCCGATATCGCTCTCTATCCGTGGATCCGCGGTTGGAAGTGGAGCAAGGTCGACATCACCGATCAACCGAACGTCGTCGCCTGGGTGGATCGCGTGCGCGCTCGTCCCGGGGTTGCGCGCGGTCTGGCCTACGGCGTGCCCGAGAGCGAAATCGATCAGTGGAGCGAGCAGCGCAAGGCGCAATACCGCAGGTCGGGTTCTTCGATCGCCACCAACACGAAAAGGTCCGAGGATTCGGACCGCAAGCGAATGTAAAGCGATTTGGCGTCGTAGCCCCTGAGCGCTGCGGTCCAGTCGTCTCTCGAGAAATTTCTGCTGGCGAAGGAGCCCTCACCGTGATCCATGGACTCTACGTATTGGCGGCCGTATCCATTGGGGCCGTTGGCTCCCTGCAACCCGCGATCAATGCCGCGATGTCCCGGATCCTGGGGAGCCCATTCTTGGCGGCGGTGATCTCCATTGCCATCAGCCTGGTCTTCATCACGCTGGTCTGGCTTGCCGGGAGTCGTGGCGGGGGCGATATCGCCCAGGTGCCGGCCTTGCCCTGGTGGGTCGTCTTCGGAGGTGTCCTTGGGGTCTTCTTCGTGCTGGGAGGTGTCATCGTGGCTCCCGCGCTGGGTATGGGCCTTTTCTTCGTGTGCCTGGTCGCGGGCCAGTTGCTGGGTTCGGGCCTGGCCGACCACTTCGGAGTTTTCGGCCTCGACGTAAAACCCCTCACCGCGATCAAGTTGGTAGGCTTCGGCTTCGTCCTCCTGGGAGCCGCCCTGGTGGAAAAGGGCAATGCCTGAGAAATCGACGGAAGGGATCTTGGGGAACTCTTGATGGCTCGGCCGTTCTTCCACCCGGGGCTGGAAGGCCTGCGCGGCGTTTCGGTAATCGCCGTACTTCTGTTTCACGCAGAATCGGTTTGGGTACCGGGAGGTTTCCTGGGAGTCTCCACGTTCTTTACGCTCTCCGGTTTTCTCATCACCGGGCTGCTGTCTCGCGAATGGGAGCAGACCGAGAACATTCGCCTCTCGAGTTTCTGGGGACGCCGGTTGCGCCGGCTACTTCCCGCCTCCCTGGTGGCTCTCCTGGCGATCGCCTTGCTTGGCGGACAACTCGCGGATTCTACCCAGCGGGAGCGCCTCGCCGGAGATGGACTGGCCGCGCTCTTCTATTTCTCGAATTGGTGGTTGATCGTCACGGGCGCGGCCTACGACAATCTCATGGGATCCCCTTCGGTGATTCAGCACTTCTGGAGCTTGTCGATCGAGGAGCAGTACTACTTCGTCTATCCGCTCGTGGCGGTAGTGATCTTTCGCGCGAGTTCCGGTTCGCGCAAAGCATTTGCCGCAGTGCTGGCCTTGTCCACGATGCTCTGTTGGGGCTGGCTCTTCTGGCTCGCGGGAACCGATGCGTCGACCGCGCGGCTGTACTACGGAACCGATACCCGGGCAGGAGAACTTCTCGCCGGCGGGGCGTTGGCACTGGTCCTCGGACGGCGCGGGGCTCTTCCCGAGGGACGCCTGCGATCGGCGATTCTCGTCGCGGGTGTCCTGGGAGTCGTCACCTCCGTCTATGGCTGGGCGACGGCGACGGTGGAATCCATCGAACTCTACAAGGGCGGGCTGGCGGTCTACACCTGTGGAACGCTGGCCGTCATTGCAGCGGCTGTCCAGACCGGCGGTCCGGTCCGTTCGGCCCTTTCCTGGTCCCCGATTCGCTGGGTCGGCCGGATCTCCTACGGGGTCTACGTCTATCACTGGCCGATTTTTCTCTGGGTCGATGGCGCACTCCTACGCATCGCGCTGACCTTTGGCGCCGCCGAGCTCTCCTATCGCTTCCTCGAAGAACCCATCCGTTCCGGTCGCTGGCTTCGGGGATGGGGGCGATTCGCCGCGCCGGTAACCGCCATTGCCGTCGTCGTTCTTGCTTTTGGCGTGTCCCCTTCCGCCCCAACGGTCCCGGGAGACGGTTCCGGCGAAGCGAGAGGCGGAGCCGGTCGTTCGTCCTCTCCTCGAGAAACCGTGCGGATCGCGATCGCCGGGGACTCGGTGGCACAAAACATCGGTGAAGGCTTGTCGCGCTGGGCGGAAGACAGCGGTCGGGCAGAAGTGCTCAATCTGGGTCGGCGGGGCTGTGGAATCGCGCGTGGTTCCTACACGGACGAAGATCGGCGCAATGTCGCTTGTGACAATTGGCCACGCTTTGCCCGAGAGGAATTCGCGAAGTTCGAGCCCGACATCGTGGTCGCCGTTACCGCGGGATGGGACTTGCGAGAGCGACAGTTGCCCGAGTGGGATGCGCCCCGGGCGATTGGCGATCCGGAATTCAACCGCTGGCTCGTGGGTCAATACATGGAAGCGGTCGAGGTCTTTGAAGAGTTCGGCGGACGCGTGGTCTGGCTGACGACGCCTTGTTTCCAGGACCGGGACGGTTCGCGCGCGGGCATCTGGGATCCGGCGCGGGTGCGGCAGATGAACGATCGCGTGCTCCCCGCGTTGTCGGCGGCCGAATCCGGGCGGGTCACGATCCTGGATCTCGAAGCGGCGGTCTGCCCGGGCGGGAATTTCTCCGAATCGCTATGGGGCCTGGAAAATTTCCGCCGGGAGGACGGAATCCACTTTTCGGAACCGGGCAAGCTTCGGGTGGGGAGTTGGCTTGGCGAAGAACTGCTTCGCGATCCGGCCCGGGCGAGACCCTAGGAACACTTTTGGATCGGCTTCTGGTTTCTCAGGTCACCCGCTTGGGCGGTTGGTCGCGCAGTCGCATGGCCGGAGCCTCGACCAGGCGGTAGCTCGCCCAACCCATCGCGATGGACACCGGCAGGATCAGGAGCAACAGGGTCAAAAACGGCGATCCAGGAATCCATTTTCCCCATCCCGCTTGGTTCATTGCCGCCAGGAGGGGTTGATGCCAGAGAAAAATTCCGTAGGAGATGACTCCGCAAAACGCGAGAGCCCGGGTTCCGAGCAGTCGCCTCGGCCAGCCTCCCGCGGTTTCTCCGAACACCGCGGGAAGCAGCAAGAGCGTCGAGATCACGACGTATGCGAGCTGTTCGAAGCTCCACGTGAAGAGAGTGTGCCGGAGCACAAACGTACGGCCGAAAAAGGGAGAGACGCAGGAGGCGACGAAGACCGCGGTCGCCGCGGACCAGACCGCCCCGGGGTGATCAACGACGAATCGGGTCCAACGCCATTTGCGTTCATGGGTTCCCAGCCAGGCACTCGACACCGCGAGCGCCATGCCTACCGCAAAGGGGAGGAACATCGACGGCAGGGTGTAGTTCAGGGCCTTTTCACCGATTGCGAAAACGTAGATTCGAAAGATTTCCGCGGCGACACCGAGCGCAGCCAGGGCCCAAAGTTGTCGGACCATGCGGGTTCGCGGGTTTGCGCCTTGGCCAAGCCAACCGAGAAAAAGCGCCAGCAAGGGCAGGACGGCATAGAAAGTGACTTCGACGGTGAGACTCCAGGCCACCACGAGGCCTGAAAAAACGGTCGATCCCCAGAACGCCTGGAGGATGCCGTAGTAGATCCACCAGTCTCCGGTAAAGACGCCCTGCAGTCCCGGCCAGATGGCGAGCACCGTGAGCGCGACCCAGTAGGCGGGAAGGATTCGGAGAAAACGACGCCATGCGTAAGTGGGGATCCCAGGATGCGGGGCTTCCGTCAGGTGAGTCATGACGAAGGGGCGGTAGAGAAGGAACGCGGAGATCAGGAAAAAGACGCGAACGCCCATTCTTCCCTGGGAGGTGGCTACGCCGAACCACGCCGACGTATTCGCTCCCGACGACGCCCCCACGTGGATCAGAATGACCCCGAGGACGGCCACGGCACGCATGGAGTCGAGAAGAAGGAAGTGGCGTTTGCGCGGCGGCCCAGGCTGATCCGAAGCCGACGGTGCTGTTAGTCCCTCACCCACACCGGGAGTGTGACTTTCCCCGCGAATCTCCGCCAGTCGCAACGCGATCGCCTCGGCACATGGATGTACGCAGATGGAATACTGATGATAGATATTGCACTTTCCGTGGAGAAGACGGCGAAAGACCGTTTCCAGCGGACCGCCAGGATTCGGACATCGTGGGGCCAATATGTCCCGCGACAGGCCGCGTCAACCGGAGGATCGAATGAGCAACCTGCAAACCGTTCTGGATTTCGTGAAGGCGATGCAAGCGAACGAAAAGGATGAAATTCTTTCGTTCTTCGACGATGAGTCGGAGTTCAACAATGTTCCGATGGGCGTCGTGCGCGGAGCAGAAGGGGTATGGAGCGTGCTGGGTCCCCTGCATGAAAGGGTGGTTTCCGTGGAGTACGTCATCCATCACATCGCGGAGTCTTCGGATGGCGTGGTGCTGACCGAGCGGACCGATCGCTATCAACTCGAAGATCGACTCGCGGAATTCCCCGTCATGGGAACCTTCCACGTTGTGGGGAAGACTATCCGTCGATGGACGGACTACTTCGATCTGAAGCAATGCCTGGAGCAGATGCCCGAAGACGCCGAACTTCCGATCTAGCGGAATCCCCGCATGGTTCGTTTGAACGAACAAGACCCCGGGGCTGGGGTAGAATCGAGTCCCCGGGAGTTTTCGGGAAAATCGGGAGGATTCCAACGGATGTGTTGTTCAAGGCGCTTGTATTGGGGGCTTCTGGTTCTCGGAGCGCTCGTCGCGCTTTCCTGCGCGAGCCCGATTCGGACGCATTTCGATCGGGACGCGGCCGCGGATTTTGGTGCCTATCGAACCTTTGCATGGATCGGTCCCGCGCCCCTGGCGCGGGCCCAGCACGGCTCCGGGGCAGCCAGCTTCGTGAGCGCCATTGACGACCAGCGAATTCGGCGAGCCGTGGAGGAGGATCTCCAGGCGCGCGGTTACCGCCTGGTGAAATCGGCGGAGCAAGCCGATCTCGTCGTGGCCTACAGCGTGGGTTCCGAGGAAAAAGTGCGCGTGCACGAATCCGCCATGCGAACGACGCTGTATCCCTATCCCGCCCGCTATCGATACGGTCCCTGGCTGACGAACTCCAACGTCATCGTGCAGCAGTACACCGAGGGAACGCTCACCCTCGAATTCTACGATCGAAAGTCCGAGCAGGCGGTTTGGGTCGGTTGGGCTTCCAGGCGTCTCACCCGAACCAACGATCCGCAGGCGTTGATTTCCGAAGCCGTGGCGAGAATCCTGGCCCCGTTTCCCGCTGCGCCGGGACGTTGACCGTGAGATCATTCCGGCCCGGAGACTCTCCCGCGTAGAGAGGGTTCAATCGGCTTCGGGGCCGATGGGCCGAGGGATTTCGCGTTTCACGTGGACCGGGATCGAACTCATTCGCGGAATCCCCGTATAGGGTTCCGCGTAGTCGATCTCGGCGCTGGCCAGGGCGCCGGTGTGGTTTCCCATCGAGAAGGGCTGGGGTTCTCCGGGGTCACCGCCGGTTTCGAGAGTTGCGAGGTCCAGTCCGTAACCATGGCTCATGGATACG
>JAZAOF010000101.1:0-45516 GCA_036228265.1 Myxococcota bacterium
AACCCGCCGAACGGGAACACAGCCAGGAGGTCCGCGCCCTCCAGTTTGAGCGACAGTCCCTCCAGCGGAAGCTTGCAGGGCTCGCCGCTCGCGAGGAAGAACTCCGCGGCACAGCCGATCAGGCCATCGAACTCGACCAGGAGCGGCACGCCCTTGAAGAACTCCTCGCGGAAGCGACCAGCGAAATTTCTTCCCGGGACAACGAAATCGAACGGCTGCAATCCAGCCTCAAGAAGGCCGCCCGGGGCTCGGAAAAAGCCAACAGCGCCCAGGAGCGAGGAGTTGATCTACTGGGGCGCCGACTCCGAACGCTTTACGCAAACGTCGAATTCGAGGATCGCGCCATCGAAGACCTGGTCTCGTTGCGAGACGAGTCGATGAAACTCAAGGCCGAGGCTTCCATCAAGAAACTCTGCGACGAAGCGGAGAACGTGGAAGTCCGCCGAAAGGTCGGGGGCCTTCCGAGCCACCTGACGATCTTCGAACTCGGCTTTGGGGGCAAAGGGCGGATCTACTACACCCGGGGCCAATCCACCCGCTTCCGAATCCTCGTGGTGGGCGCGAAAAACAGCCAGAAGACCGACCTCGAGTACCTGAGTCGCATCCCGAAGGCCTAGGATGGCGATCCCGGGAGAACGCTACGGAGCGTCTCCTTGAGCTGTCCGTCGTCCCAGGGCTTCGGGATGAGTCCCCCGATGCCGGCTTTTTCGAGCTCGCCCCGGGTGACGGCCTGGCTCCATCCCGAAATCAGGAAACAGATCGCCTGCGGACGACGGCGTTTCACTTCGGACAGAAAGTCGAGCCCCGTCATCCCCGGCATCATGTGGTCGGACAGAACGAGATCCGCGGCTTCTTCTTCCAATGCGGCCAGTCCCTCCGCCGCGTTTCGCGCGGTCCGTATGGAGTAGCCCTCGCGGCGCAACGTTCTTCGAAGTGCCGAGAGAATCCCTTCTTCGTCGTCGACGAGGAGGAGACGGGGACGCGCCCCCCGTGACGGCTCAGTCATCCGCGGGTTCCGGGGTCGGGACTCGCGTGGGAAGCCAGAGTTGGAAGCTCGTTCCCACCCCCACTTCGCTCTCCACCCGAATTCGCCCGCCATGACGCTCGATGATGCTGTAGGACGTCGACAGCCCCAGCCCCGTTCCTACGCCAACTTCCTTGGTCGTGAAGAACGGGTCAAAAATGCGCCCGAGATCTTCGGAGGCGATCCCGGAACCGGTGTCCCGGATTTCGACCCCGATGCCGTCCGCCTGCGCCTCGGTGGAGATCCGGATCTCCCCGGGCTCCGTCAACGACTCCGCCTCTCGGCGCCCCTCGATGGCCTGGTAGGCATTGACCAAGAGGTTCATGAAGACCTGCTTGAGTTGCATCGGGTAGCACCGAAGCCGCGGAAGTTCGTCGTACTCCCTCGCGAGGGCCACCGAATGCTTCATCATGGGCCAGACGATGTTCGCCGTAGAGTCAAGACACTGGTTGACGTCCGCTTCGACGCGTTCCCCGGTGTCCCGGTAGGAAAAATCGCGCAGGTCCTGCACGATATGACGTATCCGTTCGGACCCCTCCTGCGATTCACGAACCGCTTTCGCAAAATCACCGTAAACGAAATCGACGTCGAGTTCTTCGGCGAGCTGAGAAAGTTGCGTTGAAACCCTTTGGGCCTCGCCGAGATCCCCTCGCGCCACCTGGGCCTGCAACTCGGAAGTCACCTTCCACGTCCGGCGGAGATCCGCGAGGTATTCGTTCATCTGGTGCAGGTTCGCATGGATGAAACCCGTGGGATTGTTGATTTCATGGGCCACCCCGGCCGCCAATTGCCCGATGGAGGCCATTTTCTCCGATTGCAGCATCTGGAGTTCCAACTGCTTGACTTCCGTGAGGTCCTGGAAGAGCACGACGGCCTGGGTATTGCGCCCGCGACGATCTTTCATCGGCGCGCATGAGATGCCCACGGGCACACGCCGTCCGTCCGACCGTCGGATCGTAGTTTCGGCCCCCTTGAACCGGTGCCCCTCCTCGAGGGTCCTTGAGATCAACGTGGCCTCGTCCTCTTCTGGAACGAACCAGTCCTCGAAGGATCGTCCCGCAAGGGTCCCCGGTTCGGCCCCCAGCACTTCTTCCGCCGGCGGATTCGCCTCGGTGATTCGACCGCTGTCGTCCACGACGATCAGCGCGCTGTTCATGTGCTGAACGATATTTTCGGTGTAGTCCTCGAGTTCGACGATGCGGCGTTCCGCTTCTTCATGCTCCCGGTGACGCCGCCCCTGCCGAACCTGGTCCAGCGCCAGCGCCGTGAGCCGGGAATCGAGGTCGGGCCCCGGCTCGACGCACTCCGTGGCGCCGGCTCGAATCGCGTCGAGCGAATCCCCCGCTACCGCTTCGTGGAGAACCACGATCACGGGCGGACCGAGCGCCGACAACTGCCGGAGAAACGAGGGATCCCGTGCGGCCGGAGTATTCTCGAGAACGACGAGATCGACCGGGACCGTCGATACCCGGGCGCGGCAACTGGCCGCATCGGTCACCCGGTCCACGCGCGTTCCAGGCCCAAGTTGCTCCAAGGTCTCGGCGGCCTCCGAGCGGCGCCCCGAAAGGCCCGCTTCGACCAGAACCACCCGAACCGGCTGGAAACTCGACTCCACCCGAAGTACCCCCCGCATTCGCCCTCGGCCACCGTTCTAGGCGACGGGAACCCGCTTGCTACGGGAAACCCGCGCTGGAACGGTTTTCTCCGAGACCGGCGCTTCTCTCGGGGGGTGGTGTGAAGAAATCTACCGAATCCCCCGGACGCATCCAAACCGTCCCCGCGAGGAACTCTAGAGGGCGCTGTGCGCTCCTCGATCGATGCTGGGCCCGGCGAGAGTCGCGCCGGTTGAGGCAGCGGGTCCCATTCCCTACTCTGAGCCCGCCCCCCTCCGCGCCGCGGAGGATCCCAGGTTTGAGCAAGACTCACGTCCTCGTCGTCGACGACGAGGAACTCTACCGGCGGGCCCTGGAGCGAATCCTGGGCCGGGCTGGGCATCAAGTCATCACCGCGAGGGACGCCTCCGAGGCCCTCTCGATGCTCGCGTCTCACCCGATCGACCTGGTTCTGTGCGATGTAAAGATGCCGGGCATCAGCGGGATCGAACTCGTGCGGCAAATCCACGATCTCCAGCCCGACCTGCCATCAATCGTCGTCACCGGCTACGGGAGCGCGGAAAAATCCGTCGAAGCCCTGCGGGCAGGCGCCTTCTGGTACCTCGAAAAGCCCTTCGACCAGGGCCATCTCGATGTCGTGCGCCGACTCGTGGACCAGGCCATTGAGCATGGCCGCCTACGGACCGAAAACCGCCGCCTTCAACACCAACTCGAGGAACGGCACCAGTTCGACAACATCATCGGCGATAGCGCCTCCATTCGCCGCGTCCTCAAAACCGTCGCAAAAGTCGCCGACACCGAGGCGACTGTCCTGATCACCGGAGAGAGCGGCACCGGGAAAGAATTGATCGCGCGAGCCCTGCACTACAACAGCCGGCGGTCGAACCGGATGATGGTCACGGTCAACTGCGGCGCCATTCCCGAGGAACTTCTCGAATCGGAACTCTTCGGGCACGTCCAGGGCGCATTTACCAACGCGGTTCGCCAGCGCCAGGGCCGATTCGTCCTCGCCGATGGCGGAACAATCTTTCTCGACGAAATCGGGGATATGAGCCCCACGCTCCAGGTAAAGCTGCTGCGCGTCCTCCAGAACCGTTCCTTTGAACCCGTGGGATCCTCCAAGACCGTGGAGGTCGACGTTCGGGTGGTTGCAGCCACCAACCAGAACCTGGAAAAACTCATGGCCGAAGGGGGGTTCCGGGAAGACCTCTACTACCGCCTGAACGTCCTTCCCATCGAAGCCCCGCCCCTCCGCGAACGCCGGGAAGACATCCCTCTCCTGATTCGACATTTCTTCGATCGAACGTCCCAGGAGAAGGACAGCCCCATCGAGTCGATCAGCGAAGAGGCCCTCCAACAACTGGTCGCCTACGACTGGCCGGGGAATGTCCGCGAACTCGAAAATCTCGTCGAACGCATGATCCTGCTGGGGAGTGGCGAGGAAATCGGAACGGAAGATCTCCCGGGCGCTGTCCGGGAGGCCCAGGTTCCGACGGGAGCGCCCCCGATCGTGTCGGCGGCTGGACTGGCGTTCAACGAAGTGGTGGCGGCCTTCGAAACGGACCTGATCGAGCAAGCCCTCTCCCATACCGACTGGAACAAGAACCGCGCAGCCAAGCTCCTCAGCCTGAACAGGACGACGCTCGTCGAGAAGATCCGCAAGCGCGGCATCGTACGCCCGGTGACGGAATCGTAACTGTCGGCGTACCAGAACGTCGATTCCCTGACGCTTTCGCGGGTAGAACGCATCCGCCCGGTCCGCGACCGGGCTCTTTGCCGAGTTTTTTTGCTCGGCCCCAGAAACCAGAATTCATAGAAAAACCGTTTTAAATCAAGTATTTAAAATGTTTACCGGGATCCTTCTTGCGATTTCGAGCGCCGGCAGTTCGATTTCACTCGCCTGCCTCAGCTCTTGGCACGATCCCTGCTTTAGAACGCACCCGTACGGCAGATTCACCGAATCACCCGGTCCCACAAATCAACGGACCGGTCGAACCGACGGAGCGACCCCAAGCCATGAGCGCACAAGTACAAGCGATTGAACCCAACCCGTCTCCCAATGACGCGGAACAGTTGATCCTGGAGCACATGCCCCTCATCCGGTACATCGTGAACCGGATCGCCGTTCGCCTGCCCTCCCACATCGATCTCGACGACCTCCACAGTACCGGTGTGATCGGCTTGATGGATGCCATCGAAAAATACGACCCCGAGAAGAACTGCAAGTTCAAGACCTATGCGGAATTTCGGGTCAAGGGAGCCATTCTCGACCAATTGCGATCCATGGACTGGGTCCCTCGAAGCGTTCGCCAGAAGGGGCGCAAACTCGAGCAGGCCTACGCCGACGTCGAGCAACGCGTCGGACGCGCCGCTACCCAGGAGGAGATCGCGGATTCCCTCGGGCTGGAAATCGAGAAGCTCCATGGCTTGATCCACCAGGTTCGAGGTGTTTCTCTCGTCAACCTCGAAGACATCCGTGGAAACGACCCCGACGGCGAGCGCACGGGCACCTACGCCGACGTTCTCGAAGACCCCGAAGCGCCCAACCCGTTTGCAGCACTCAAGGACCTGGAATCCAAGCACGTCATCGCCGATACCATCGGCACGCTGCCGGACAAGGAGCGGCTCGTGGTCTCCCTCTACTACTACGAAGATCTCAACATGAAGGAGATCGGAAACATCCTCGGGATCACCGAATCCCGGGTTTGCCAGATCCACACCAAGGCCGTGATGCGGCTTCGATCCAAGCTGAAGGGCATTGTCGACGCTCGCTAGCCCTCGCTCTCCGGCCTTTCCCGAACGGGCTCGCCCGTGAAGCAACCCGGCGAGGCCCCGGAAGTTCGCAGGCAATTCTCCCTCCCTTCCCAAAAAGAGATCAACCTGGCTCCAGGGCCCGTCGATGATTGCACGGGGGCACCGGAATTCTCCAGGCTCGTCCCCGTCCGATGGACCATCGTCTCCGGACCGGGGAGATCTCATGCACAGAACCCTTCTTCTCGCGGACGACAGCATCGTCAGTCAGAAACTCGTTGGACTCGCATTCGCCAACGAGGACGTCACTGTCGAAGTCGTGCACAGCGGGGAAGACGCGCACCGACGCGTCCAGGAGATCCGCCCCGATATCGTCCTGGTGGACCTCGGGCTCCCGGGTGCCAATGCGTACGAACTGTGCGAAGTGATCAAGCGCGAGCCCGAGACCGCCGAAGTTGCCGTCGTCCTGCTGGCCGACCGCCCGGGAGAGATCGACCCCACGATGGCTCGACGGGCGCGCTGCGACGCTCATCTCGTCAAACCCCTCGACTCGGAGGGCTTGGTCCGCACCATCCACCGAGTCCTCTCCTCTTCCGACGAAGCTTCTCCGGCGGCCGAGACCCGCGCCCCCGCAGAGACCGATTTCGGTGCAGAGCACTTCGAAGACGAACTCTTCTCGTCCGAGGACGCCCTGGACATTGACGCCATCCCGGAAAAGCGACTCGACTGGCTGCAGTCCGCGGCCCCGGGTTCATCCGGGGAGGAGCCCGATCGGCCCTCCGCCGTTTCTCCTCGCCCGGATGCCGACCGACTCCACGAGGAGCTCCGGGAGGCGGCATGCGCGGCCCTCTCCCAGCTCGGCAACGAACTGATCGAGCCGGTTGTCGAACGCGTGGAGAAAATCGCGTGGGAGGTGATCCCCCAGATGGCGGAAATTCTTCTCCAGGAAGCCCTCTCGCAAGCCCGCTTCACGCCCCCCCCATGCGACGTGCCCGAAAACGAAAGAAGCCCCTGAACCCACCCCGCTCGAACCGCCTCCGTCTTTCTTCGTGTAAACTCAGGAAGCATGCGCACTCCCCCCGCACTGCCGTCCCCTTCCACGTGGAGCGCCCTCCTCGACCGAGCGCTGGCCGAGGATATCGGTACCGGCGACCTCACCGGCGAGCTGACGATTCCCGAACACGTCGAGGGTCGGGCGAGAATCGAGACCCGCCAGGCACTGGTCGCGTGTGGCGTGCTCGTGGCGCAAGAGGCGTTTCTACGGGTGGACCCCCAGATCGCCTGTACGATCGAAATCCGCGACGGAGCATCCGTCGCTGCGGATCAGGTTCTCATGCGCGTCCACGGCCCCCTGCGCTCGATCCTGACGGCGGAGCGCGTCGCCTTGAACTTCCTCGGGCGCCTTTCTGGAATCGCAACGTGGAGCCGGCGGTTCGTGGATGCGATCCGCCAGACGGAGGCCGTCGTGGTCGATACCCGGAAGACCACCCCGGGCTGGCGCCACCTGGAAAAATACGCGACCGCGGTGGGGGGAGTACAGAACCACCGCATGGACCTGTCCGACGGGATCCTCATCAAGGACAACCACATCGCCGCGTGTCACGGAGTCCGGAACGCTTTCGAAAAGGCAAGAAGCGCGGCCCCCCCGGGCATTCCCGTCCAGGTCGAAGTCCAGTCGGAGCAGGAAGCACTGGAGGCTGTCGAGGCCGGCGCCGACTTTCTTCTGCTCGACAATTTCGAACCCGAGGCCGTAGAGAACACGGTGCGGCGGATCGGAAGCCGCGCCATCCTTGAAGCTTCGGGCGGGCTCACCCTCGACAACATCGCTGCGTTCGCACGAACCGGCGTATCTCGGCTGTCCGTGGGCGCCCTGACGCACTCCGCCGACTCCGCTGACGTTTCCCTGGAGATCGAGCACGCGGACCAGAGTCCGCAATGACGCCCGGCGCCGAGCGCGTGCTCGCCGGACTTCGCCAGGCTGGAAACCGGTCCTGTTCCGGTCAGTCGCTTTCGGACGAATTGGGCGTCAGCCGCAACCAGGTCTGGAAGCACGTCCAGGCACTCCGGCGCCGGGGCTACGGAATCGAAGGGGAACCGGGGGGAGGGTACCGACTGGTCGAAACCCCGGACCGACTCTACCCCGAAGAGATCGCCGCCCACCTGGAAACGACCTGGATCGCACGTTCCGTCGAGTATTTCGACGAGACCGAATCCACCAATACCCTCGCGTTTGAGCGCGGGCGCGAGGGCGCTCCTGCGGGCCACACCGTAATTGCCGAGCGACAGACCGCGGGGCGCGGGCGCTTGGGTCGCTCTTTCTACTCCCCCCCCTACCTCAACCTCTACGCCTCGATCCTGCTTCGTCCCACGCTGCCGATCAGCGACGCACCGACCCTGATTCATGCCACGGCTGTCGGATGCGCGAACGCAATCGCAGAAACCCTCTCGGATTCCACGTCGATCGAAATCAAGTGGCCCAACGACATCCTGGTCGGCGGCCTCAAAACCTGCGGAATCCTGATGGAGATGAGTGCGGAAGCGACGCACCTGGATTTCGCGATACTTGGAATCGGCGTCAATCTCAACGTCGACCGCGAGGACTTCCCCGATGAGTTTCGTCACCGGGCAACCAGTCTCCGGACCCACTCCGGGGCCAGGGTCAACCGAATCCGCTTCGCGCAAACCCTGTTCCGAGAACTCGAAACCTGCCTCGAGCGCCATACCGCCGGCGGCTTCGAAGCCCTCCGGGGCGACTACGAAGGCCTGTTTCGCATGACGGGCCGGGAAGTACGGGTTCTCGACCTGGGAGGCGGAGAACGGGCCGGGACGGTCCTTGGGATCGCGAACGATGGGGCACTCCTGTTGGAGTCCTCACCGGGACACCAGGAACGGATCGTGGCCGGAGACGTTACCCTCGCCAAGGCGGAGTTTTCTCATGAGTGACCCTGTTCTTCTCACGGTGGACATCGGCAATACCAACGTCTCCCTCGGAATCTTCAACTACGAAGGAGCGGAGGGAACGCTGTCCGAACACTGGAGGCTCAGTACACATCGCGACCAGACATCGGACGAGCTTTCGATAACCCTGCGGGCCCTCTTTCACCAGGAAGAACGAGACCCGAAAGAAGTCACCAACATCATTCTTTCCAGTGTCGTTCCACCGCTCCAACCCGTATGGGAGCGCGCTTGCGAGAAACTTTTCGAAACCGCCCCCCTGATCGTCGGACCGGGTATCCGAACGGGCATGCCGGTGCGATACGACAATCCCCGCGAAGTCGGCGCCGACCGGATCGTCAACTCGGTGGCGGCCTACGATCTGTTCGGCGGCCCCATCATTTCCGTGGACTTCGGGACTGCGACGACATTCGACTGCATTTCGGAACAAGGCGAATACCTCGGCGGCGTCATCTGTCCGGGAATTCACGTTTCGCTCGATGCGCTCTTCGAGCGCGCTTCCATGCTTCACCGGGTGGAGATCGCTCGCCCAAAGAATGTCATCGGAAAGACGACGACCGCAGCCGTCCAGTCGGGCCTCGTCTTCGGCTATTCGGGGCTGGTCGACTCCATGGTCGAGCGCATCCGGTCCGAACTCGCCGAAGAGGCCCGGGTCATCGCCACGGGCGGATTGGCTCGCCGCATCGCGTCGGAAAGTACCGTCATTGAACAGGTCGTCCCCTTCCTGACGCTCGAAGGGTTGCGGATTCTCTACGAAAAAAATCGGGGTTGACCCCGTCCCAGCCGACGGCACTCCGAGAATCCCTCCCCGGCTACCCCGGGTAAAGAGATCGGACCCAGCATCCGAAACGGGTAAGAATGACCGGAACCCGAGAAGCCACGACCCGAAATAGCCAGGGTCCCCGGGGGTACCGGATCGGAATTCCTTCGGCGCCGCTGCGCGGCAAACCGGCAGGAGCGGGAATGATCGAAGAAAGCGGCCATCGCACGATTCGGATGGAATTCTCGACGCTCGCCGAAAAGTACGTGCGGGCCGATGCACCACTGGAATCTCGGCTCCGAGCGGCCAGCGGTGCCGTCCCACTCGAGCCGGTAGAACTGGCGTCGGTTCTTTTCGCCCTCACCCACGACACCGACGCAACCGTGCGAACCCGGGCCGCTCGAGAACTCACCCACCTTCCCGATGGGATCTGCAAGACGGTTCTGGAGAGCCCCACCCACCCCGCGGTACTCGCGCACCTCGCCCGAATCCATGCCGACGCGGAGGAGCACCTGTTCCGCCTGGTCGCAAACCCCGCAACCGACGACGGCACCGTCGCCTACATCGCGAGCCTGCCGCATCTGCGTCTGCTGGAAACGATCGCCCGAAACCAGGAGCGAATGGTGCGCTGCGACGACATCGCCGAAGCCCTGGGACGCAATCCGCTCACGGGTCGCGCCACGATCGAACGAATTCTCGGCTTGCTGGATCCCGGCGACCTCGCATCGCCACCGCCTTCGGAAGAATTCCCTGGCGAGACCCCCGACCCGCGAAGCGTGGAACAAGCGATTGCTGCGCTCCTCGGGCAGGACACCGCGCATCTCGCGGGAATTCTCGCCTCGGAGAAAACCGATACTCCCACCGAGAATCCGAGGCTGGACGGAAATCTGCCTGCGGCGCTTCAGAAGATGACCGTCATCCAGAAAATCAAGCTTGCTCGTCTAGGCGGACGCGAAGCGAGGGCGCTCCTCGTTCGAGATCGGAACAAGGTCGTCGCGTCCGCCGTCATCCTGAGCCCAAAGATCAGCGAATCCGAGGTGACAGCGATCGCGCAATCCCGAAGCGTCGCCGAGGAGGTCCTACGGCGAATCTGCGCCAACCGGGAGTGGCTTCGGAGTTACTCCGTCAAGCAAGCGCTGGCCACGAATCCCAAGACTCCCCAGATCAGTGCGATCAAGTTCCTGAGCCACCTGCATGAACGTGACCTGCGATCGATCGCAAAAAGCCGCGACGTCTCCGCGGCCATTTCGGCCCATGCCCGGCGGGTCCTTCAACGCAAAGGCCAACTCTAGGCTCGCGCAAAGACGCGTCGCATCTCAGATCTGATAGGCCTCGATCAGGAGATCCGCAATCTCGGGACGCATGATCCTCGGATCGGGGCGCTCGCCGCCCACCAACTGGGATCGCACTTCCGTCCCGCTGACAGTCACCGGCTTCTCATCGGGATGCCTCTCGGTCAGGTCGACGCGGCCCAGGGATTCGTAGAAGGCCGCAAATCCGATCTTGCACGGTTGAATTTCGAGTTCTCCTTCGAGTTTCTCAAAAATCTCGTGGGCATCGAAATCTCCCCAGATCGGCTCCCCGTCCCGGTAGGGAGCGTCCGCGTGCTTGCGCCCGATCACGATGTCGGTGAATCCATAATTTTGTCGGTAGATCGCGTGCATCACCGCCTCGCTCGGACCGCCGTAGAACATCTTGATATCCAATCCGATCAACTCGAAAACCTCGGCAATGTCGTACCCAGCGGCGGTCCATACCGCTTCATCCTTGTCCCCCTCGCCCAGGAGTCGCCGCCGATGAAGTTCCCGGTAACAGCGCATGCGCACTGCGGCCGGAACATCATCGCCCTTGAGCTCGCCGACCAGGGGATTGAGTACGACGCCGGCAAAATGCCCTGCTGACGTAAGCCGCTCCGCCCCCGCGACCAGGGCGTACTCGTGAGCGCGGTGAAGCGGGTTCCGGGTCTGAAACGCAAGGGCCCGTTCCCACTTCCGGTCGCGAACAAAATTCCTCATCTGGGACGGCGACAACATGAACTCGCCGTACTCGCGATTTTGCGGCTGGGGAAGAACTCGCAGGTTCCCTCCCACCAATTGGCTTCGGGGATCCGCCTGCACCGACTCCCCTCCCGGATGATCGAAGCGTTCAGTCCCGTAGACCGCGCGAACATACCCCGACTTGTCCCATGCAAAACTCGATACGTCATCGAGCAACGCCACGACATCGCCGCGCTCATCGACCACCCGGGCCAAGCCTCCTTGGGAGAGCGCCGCGACCTCCTCGTCGGTCGCCGGGAGCGAGAGCGGAATCGTCCACGCATAGCGCCGCCCGTCTCGAACAATCGATTTCTCTTCGAGAACCGCGTGCCAGAGGCCCTCGTTCATCGGACCTTCCAGGGGGGACAGCGCTCCGTCCGCAATTCGATAGACCGTGGAGAGGTCGGCATTCGAAACACGGATCTCGGGGAGCCCGGCCGCCTCTTTCAGAAAAGCCTGCCTCTCGGACAGCGGAACACGCCGGTCGATTGGCTGCTCGAGCCCTCCGTGCACGGGAACCAGGTCATTCCTCATTTCTTCAGACTCGGACATCGCTACCTCGCTTGCTCAATTCGTCGCCGCATGTTGCTTCGTTCAGGTTCCGGGGAGCCGGCATCACCTCTACCACACCGGCTCCGCAAAGCCGCCGTCTGCGATTAGCACGCGATCCCCCGTCCCGTCAAAACGCCTCACGAAGAGCCGGTCCGTGCGGCCGGTCTCGGATCCCACGTAGACCACGAATTGCCCCCCCGGTGAAAACGACGGATCGGACTCCGTTCTCTCCTTCTGCCCCACGGCGCTCCTCCCGGACCCGTTCCACCGCATCCTACGGATCCGGGTCGAATCGCCCTCCGGTCCCGTATAGACGATCCACTCGCCATCCGGAGAAAATGCCGGATCCTTGCCGGGTCCGAGGACTCTCGCCTCGGACCCCATCGCTGTGTCCTGGGCCACCAGGTACCCCACGGGATCGCGCTTTCCAGGGCGCCGCACGTACTTCACGTAGACCAGGGTCCCGCCCCCGATACCGGACCAGGCGACCGCATCGGTGCCAACTCCCTCGAGGACGGTCCGTGCATCCTCCCCGTGGCGCCCCGCCACTTCGAGGGAGAGGACGGTGTTTCTCTTCTTCGCGGACACCGCCAGGTAAGCCATCCGGTCGCCAGGCCCATACGCCCCGACCGGGTGCATGCGCGGGCCGGTCGTCAGCCGACGCACTTCCCGCGACGAACGATCGTATTCAAACAGTTGGAGCATCCCCGGAGCATCCTGCCGAACGAACATCAGGCGAAGTCCATCCTCGGACCACGACAGCGGGCGCGATCCGGGCGGAGCCGCCTCGACCCGCTCGACTTCGCCCGTCCGGGGATCCACCAGGCCCAGGTACCCGGGGAAACGACGAAGGCTGTTGCGGGTTCCGGGGTCCCCGAGGCCAACCAGGGCCCCCAGGTCCTCGAGTCGCGCCACGCCCTCGCGGGTCGGGCCCGGAGATTTTCTCTTGGACGCTTCCTCGATGATCTCCGTCCGCTTTCGCGCGTCTTCAACGCTCCAATACTGGACTGCGATGGGCTGTTCGGGAAGATCCGACAAGTTCAACTGGCCCGTCACACAACCGGTCAGAACCGCGGCGGACCCGAGGAATCCGGCGAGGAGCCGAATCGATGAGAAGATCCTGCCCTTCACGGTTCTTCGGCCTCGAGAGGAACACCGAGGAAACCGTCGGAATCGATTTCGGGCTCGAACATACCGACCGTGAAGACTCGATCCCAGACACTGATCACGATCTGGGCCGCCTCGGGGAAAGGAAAAAGGTCCTGGCGGGCGTACAACTGGTCGACGACCGAGAAATGAAGCCCCGCACCCACATGCGAGTGGTAGACCGCGGTGACCCACTCGCCTCGTCCTTCGGCATCCTGCTGCGCTCGGAGGTAATCGGCTTCATTCATGTAGTACGCATGTCGGCCGTCCCGAGAAAATTGTTCGGGCTGTTCCTGGTGCTTCAAGGTCATGACATTGCGGCAGCGGTAGATCCGGGAGAAACGATTCCGATCGGTTCCCACCACGAGCCCGCAACACTCTTCCGGTTGGCTCTCGAGCGCATGGGCACACATGTCCGACATCAGACGAGAACAGATTCGCACCGCGGGGGCACTCGAATCCACCAGAATCGGCTCCAGTTCCCTAGTCGAACTCATTTTCAACGCGTCCCGGGCTTCGCATTCTCCGACCCCGTCACTTCGTGGTTCGGGACCGCGGAGCCGCTCATATTTGATACTCGAGAGAGTCGGTTCGGAACCGAACCACTCCCTCCACCGCCGCCTTTCGGCATCGCGACTCCAGGCTCGTATCCGAGAGAACGTGCGCAAAGCGCGAGGAGAGATCCTCCCAGAGAAAGTCCGGACGGTACCGCCCCGCCTCTGACCCGGGGGACAACTCCATCCTCGACTCCCGGTGAAGAGGACCTTCTACCGCCTCCACGACCTGGAGCAGCGTAATCGTCGCCGGGGAACGAGACAGCCGATAGCCGCCCCCTGGCCCACGCTTTCCGAGTACGAGTTCGGCCTGTCGAAGCCTCCGAAAAATCTGTTCCAGGTAGCGCCCCGGAATTCCCTGCCGTTCCCCGATCACCCGAACCTGGACCGCCCCCCCTTGGGCGTTGTAGGCGAGATCAAAGATCCCGCAGATGGCATAATGCACTTGGAGAGAAAGACGCATACGGAGGTCAAGAATGCAGGACTCCCCCATCGATCGCCAGCACTCAAAGGCCCGCTCGGGATAGACTGGGGGCCTCATGACTTCTTCTACTCCTCAAGCGACTTCACCGAGTCCCCTGCGTACCGCCCATCGGGTGATTCTGGGGCTCCTTGTCTTGGCAAGCGCGTGGATCGCATCCCAACCGTCCGTGGGGGCGGGAATGCCTCCAGCCTCCCTGACGGTGACCGCGCTCGCACTGGCCCTGGGACTGATCTTCGCGCGCTCCCTGACCCGCTCGCCGGCGCTCCCGACCGCAGCTCGCCCCATTCTCGCCGCGTTCACCCTCTTGTGCGCCCTGGGAATCGGAGTCACGGCTCTTGCAACCGCGACCGCCGGGGAAGCCCGGGACACCGGCCTGGGATTCGCCCTGGGTGGCCTGATCCTGGCCCTGCGGGGCCCGAACCTCGAAACCCCACCCCCGAGACGGCGATAGGTCGACGCCCGCGGTCACCGGGCTAGGGTGCAGCCGTGCTGCTTCAGGTCGACGACATCGGGCGCCAGATCGGCGGTCGGAACCTCTACCAAGGTGTCCAGTTCCAGGTCCGCTCGAGAGACCGGATCGGCCTGGTCGGGCCGAACGGAGCCGGCAAGTCCACCCTGCTCCGGGGGCTGGCTGAACTCGAGCCCCAGGACAGCGGCCACGTGTCCAAACCACGGGGCGTTCGCGTCGCCCTGCTCCGCCAGGAAATGGATCCTGGCGTCGAACGTCCCGTACACGCCGAAGTCTCTTCGGCCCTTCGAGAAATCGCCGAGGCGGAGGCCGAGGTTCAAGAGGTGGAGAGCGAGATTGCTCGTCGAGGCACGGTTTCCGCCGAGCTCGCGGATCGCTACGACCAGGCCCAGGCCCATTTTCGAACGCTCGGCGGCTTCGAACGAGACGCCCGCGTTGCGGAAGTCCTGGCCGGTCTGGGCTTCGACGACGAAGCACGCCAGCAGCCCGTGCGGTCCTTCAGCGGGGGCTGGCTGATGCGGATCGAGCTCGCGAAATTGCTTCTTTCCGGACCGGACGTCCTGCTACTCGATGAACCAACGAATCACCTGGATCTTCCGGCCATCGAGTGGTTCGAAGAGACTCTCGCGGAATTTCGCGGAGGCATCATCATCGTTTCCCACGATCGAAGCTTCCTGCGTCGTCATGTCAACCGGGTTGCCGAACTCGACGGACACGGTCGATTTACGTTCTACGACGTCGACTACGACCGCTACCTCGAAAGCCGCGAACAACGGCGAACCCTTCAGCAGGCGGAGCAACAGCGCCAGGATCGCAAAATCGCCCACATGGAAAAATTCGTGGAGCGTTTCGGGGCCAAGGCCACGAAGGCGCGCCAGGCGCAGAGCCGGAAGAAAGCGCTGGAACGAATGAAGCCGGTCGCGGTGGAGCCCGAAAAAAAGCGGCGCATGAAAATTCGCATCCCGGAACCGGTCCGATCCGGAGACCGCGTGCTGACCCTGGAGGAGATTCACAAGAGCTACGGCGAACAAAAGGTCTACCGCGGGGCGTCTCTTTCATTGAAGCGAGGGGATCGCGTCGCTCTCGCGGGTCCAAACGGAGCCGGAAAATCGACCCTGCTCCGAGTCGCCGCTGGACTCCTGGACATCGATTCCGGAAGCCGCGAGCTTGGACACAACGTGGAGGTCGCCTTTTTTGGCCAGCACCAGTGGCAAGAACTCGCCCCGCGCCGGACTGTGCTCGAAGAACTGGAAGCGGGAGCGCAACTGGACGACGGATCTCGCCTGCGCTCGCACCTGGGCGCTTTTCTCTTCTCCGGGGACGATATCGAGAAGCGGGTCTCGGTCCTTTCCGGCGGCGAGAAGGCTCGACTGGCACTGGCCAAGATGCTCCTGCGGCCACGGAACTTCCTGATCCTCGATGAACCCACGAACCATCTCGACATCGAGTCCCGCGAAGTGCTCGAAGAAGCGCTTTCCGGTTTTGCCGGGACCCTGTTCTTCGTCTCCCACGATCGAACCTTCATCAATGCCCTGGCGACCCGCGTCATTGATGTCAACGAGGGCATCCTCGAAGCCTTCACCGGGAACTACGATGATTTCGTCAGGCAGAAGTCCAACCGAAATGCAGCCGCAATCCCGGACTCGCCCACGGAAGCCGGCTCGGGGGCGCCCCGAAAGCAGGTTCGACACCATGAAGACCGACTGCGCCGAAAAAACCGGGAGAGGACTCTCCGCCGGATTGAACGACTCGAGGCCACCATCCTGGAGCACGAGGAACTCCGCGAATCCCTCACCTGGAAGTTGGGGGCCCCGGACGCGTACCGCGACCCCGAGCGACTGCGTTCGCTGGAACAAGAACGAACGACGACCGAAGAAAAGATCGCGTCACTCTACGCAGACTGGGAACGACTGGCCGACGAACTCGAACAATTTTCCGAGGGGGAAGACGCGGAAGCGTAGACGCGATCCACGCCGGGGCGACTTCCGATCGACTCGAAAATCCCTGCGTTGACGGACCGCACCGCTCAACGTAGTCTTCCCGCGCGACTGCCCGGGTGGCGGAATTGGCAGACGCGCTAGACTCAGAATCTAGTGGCCGCAAGGCCGTGCTGGTTCGACTCCAGTCCCGGGCACCATTTCTCCTCTCAATGCCCGAAGATGCCCGCCGGGGCACGCCCCGGGCCTCCACCGCTTGACCTCGCGCCAGCCGTGCTTAGGCTTTCGCGACTGGAGCCGCGCCGTGGGGGGCCGAGCGAGTTCCGGGAGCGGAGGAACCGAATGGACAGCATGAGCGACAACGAGTTCCACTGGGTCGAGGGGCCCGGAGACGAGAGCTTCGAGGTCGACGCCGTTCTGCCCGTTCTTCCGGTCCGCGACGTGGTCGTCTTCCCGGGAGTCACGGTACCGCTGGCGGTGGGCCGGTCTCAATCACTCGAAGCCCTCGACCAGGCCGGGTCCGAGGGCTACCTGCTCGTCGCCACCCAACGCGATCCGGCCACGGAAACGCCGGAACTCGAAGACCTGTATCCCGTCGCGGCGTTGGTTCGCGTCATGCGAATCATCGATGCCCGGGGCGGCGGCAAGCAGGCGCTGGTGGTTGGCCTCGCCCGAGCCCGACTCGGAGAGCCGTCCGCGTTCGAGCCCACCTTGCGCATGACCTACGAGGCCCTTCCGGAGATCGGTGAAGATTCGCCGGAAACCGAGGACCTGTGGAAGCGCGCGGTCGAACTCTCGCAGCGCGTCATCGATCTTCGAGACGACATGCCCGACGACTGGAAGGAGTTCCTGGGCGGCATACCCCAGCCGGGACTTCTCGCGGATCTCGTCGCATCGAACCTTCCCCTGACCCCGGAAGAAAAGGTCGAGTTGCTGGGAGAAAACGATGCGGCCTCGCGTCTCAAACTGATATCGGAGTACCTGGGACGCGAGGTGACCATTGCAGAAACGCAGCGTGCGCTCCGAGATGAAGCCGATTCGGAAGAAGTCGATCCCCATCGACGAGAACGGATGCTCCGAAGTCGAATGCGCGAAATTCAGTCCGAGCTTGGCGAAGGCGACCCCGGACTGCGAGAAGTCGATGAACTTCGCGAGAAACTCGCTCACGCCAACCTCCCCAAGGAAGCCTTCGACCAGGCCGAGCGCGAATTGAAGAGACTTTCGTCCCTGCCTCAGCACGCGCCGGATCGACACCTGATCCGAAACTACCTCGATTGGATCCTCGACCTGCCGTGGAACGAAGAAACCGAGGATCGGCTCGACCTCGCCCACGCGCGGTCCGTTCTCGACGACGACCACTACGGCCTCGAGAAGGTCAAGGACCGAATCCTGGAATATCTCTCCGTGCGAAAACTCGCCGCGGACGCCAAGGCACCGATCCTTTGTTTCGTCGGTCCTCCGGGCGTCGGCAAGACTTCCCTCGGCCGGTCGATCGCGCGCGCAATCGGTCGACGGTTCACGCGAGCCTCCCTCGGCGGGGTGCGAGACGAAGCGGAAATCCGGGGACACCGCCGGACCTACGTAGGAGCCATGCCGGGTCGAATCCTGCAGAGTCTGAAACGCGCCGGATCGCGAAATCCCATTTTTCTCCTGGACGAGATCGACAAGGTTGGCGCCGACTACCAGGGAGACCCCTCCTCGGCGCTTCTCGAGGTACTCGACCCCGAGCAGAATCACGCGTTCAGCGACCACTACCTCGAAATCCCTTTCGACCTATCTCGAATTCTCTTCATTGCGACTGCAAACACCTTGTCGACCATTCCGTCCGCACTTCTCGACCGGATGGAAGTCATCGAGCTCCCGGGCTACACGGAGCAGGAAAAGGAAGTCATCGCGCACCGATTTCTCATTCCGCGTCAACTCGAAGCCCACGGTCTCGACTCGTCGCGCGTCGAGTTGAAAGAGGAAGCTCTAAAAAAAGTCGTTTTCGAATACACGCGGGAAGCCGGCGTGCGCAACCTCGAAAGGCACGTCGCCACCTTGATGAGAAAGGCCGCCCGCACGATCGCCGAAGAGCGACCCACGGGAACGATTCGGATCGATGAATCCTTCGCCGGAAGGGCCCTGGGGGCCCCACCGCACATGCCGGAAACCGCAGAGCGAACCACCACGCCGGGAGTCGCGGTGGGCCTGGCTGTGACCGCTCACGGGGGAGACATCCTTTTCATCGAAGCCACCACCATCCCGGGCGGCAAGAGCATCCGCTTGCACCTCACGGGACAACTCGGAGAAGTCATGCGGGAATCGGCTGAGGCCGCCCTCTCCTGGGTCCGGTCGAATGCCGACGCCATCGGACTCCCGGAGTCGGCACTGGGCCCCCAAACCCTTCATCTGCACATCCCAGCCGGCGCCGTCCCCAAGGACGGACCCTCGGCCGGGATCGCGTTGGTGACGGCCATGATCTCGGCCCTCACCGGTCGCTGCGCACGAAGTCACGTGGCCATGACTGGCGAGATCTCACTGCGCGGACACGTTCTTCCGGTGGGAGGAATCAAGGGAAAGGTTTTTGCAGCGGCTCGGGCGGGCATCACCCAGATCGTAATGCCTCGTCGAAACGAGAAGGACCTCGTCGATATTCCCGCCGACGTGAGAAGCGAGGTCGACATCCAACTCGTGGATCGAATCGAAGAAGCCCTGGAACTCACCCTGGACTCCTAACGCACGCCCGGCTTTTTCAGGGCGGCGTCAGCATCTCGCCATCCGTGCCGCTACGCTCCAACGGGTGCGTGTTGCTCTCGTGCATGATTGGCTTACGGGCTTTCGGGGCGGAGAGCGCGTGCTCGATGAACTGGCTCGCATTCACCCCGAAGCCGACCTCTACACGCTCTTTCACGTGCCCGGTTCGACATCGCCCCGCATCGATCGCCTGAACATCCGCGCGAGCCCCTTGTCGAAAATCTGGGGATCTCGTCGGCACTACCGGGCCCTCCTCCCCCTCTTCCCGTGGGCCATCCAGCGCTTCCACCTGGAGCAGTACGACCTGATCGTCTCGGTGAGCCACGCCGTAGCCAAGGCCATTCCCCACGATCCCGGGATTCCACACCTCTGCTACTGCCTGACACCCATGCGTTATATCTGGACGCAGTCGCACCACTACCTGGGAACGGGCGTTCGAAGCCAGCTCTCCCTTCCTCTCGTATCGGCGCTCCGTTCCTTTGACCGCAAGACCAGCGGTCGAAAAAACGTGGACCGCTTTGTCGCTACTTCTCGAGCCGTGTCCCAGCGAATCCGGGACCACTATGGGCGCGCTTCCACGGTTCTCTCGCCGCCGGTCGATGTCGCCCGGATCGTTCCCAACGATCGCGATCCCGAGGATTTCTACCTCCTGGTGGGCGGCTTCGTGCCCTACAAGAGGGAGGACCTCGCCATCGAAGCCTTCCGGCAACTCGGCCTCCCGCTCTACGTCGTTGGAGACGGGCCGCAGCGAAGCCGCCTCGAAGCCCGCGCGCCCGCGAACGTTTCCTTTCTCGGACGCCTATCCGACGCGCAACTCGCCGACCTCTACGCCCGCTGCCGCGCCCTCATCTACCCACAGGAAGAAGATTTCGGAATCGTCGCCGTGGAGGCCCAGTCTGCGGGGCGCCCCGTGATCGCCTTTGGGCGAGGAGGGGTTCGGGACACGGTCATCCCTCTCGAAGCCAGCACCGGCGGACAACCCCCAACCGGCGTCTGGTTCGACGAGCAGGTCCCCGAGGCACTCGCGGACGCCGTGCGTCACTTCGAGAGAAACCTCTCTCACTTCGACAGCCAGGCCATCCGCGCCTGGGCCGAGCCCTTTGGACACGACCGGTTTCGAAGAGAATACGCGGGCGAGGTAGCGATGACGTTGGGTTCCAGGGACGCTGGGGCGGCGTCCTGAACCCCTAGACCCCGGACCGGTCCACCAGGACATGGCGTAGGGTCTTGGCAAGAATCCGCACATCCAGGGCGATGGACCAGTTCCGAATGTAGTGGAGGTCGTGATCCAGGCGGTCGCGAGCCGACGTGTCTCCCCGAAAACCGTGAACCTGGGCCCAGCCTGTCATTCCAGCCTTGATCCGGTGGCGAAGCATGTACCCCGGCAGTTCCCTCCGGAAGACCTCGATAAAAACGGGGCGCTCGGGTCTCGGTCCCACCAGGCTCATCTGGCCACGCACAACATTCCAGAGTTGCGGTAGCTCATCGAGACTCAAACGACGAAGAAAGCGCCCGATCGGAGTCCGGCGGCGATCGCCCTCCGTCGCCCAAACCGGACCGGACTCGATCTCGGCGTCGCGCTCCATGGTTCTGAACTTGATCATGTTGAAAAGGCGGCCGTCGAAACCCATCCGTTCCTGCCGGTAGAACACCGGGAATCCCGACGTCATCGCGATCGTCCCGGCGACCACGGCCAGAAAAGGAAGCAAGAGAGTCAGCGCGGGCAGTGCAACCGCGAGGTCAAGGGCCCGTTTGCACACGCTGGCCCATCCCACGAGGGGCGTGGCACTCAGGTGGATGACGGGAAGGCCCTCGAGTTCCTCGACCGAACTCTTGAGAGTCATGATGTGCATCAGGTCGGGAACAAACATGACGTTCGTCGCTTCCTGGTCGAGTTCGCCCACCAATTTCTCGAGGAGCCCTCCCTCGTCTCTGCCCATGGCGAGGATGACCTGGTCGACACGATTCGCGGCGATATAGGGCTGAACTGCGGAATAATTCCCAAGAACCGGGATTCCGCGAACTCGGCCCGAACGCACCACGGACTCGGAAAACGTACCGAGAATTCTCACTCCCGATTCGGGATGCGAGTGAATCCGATCGATGACCTGTTCGGACAACCCACCGCTCCCCACGACCACAACAAAACGGAGGTTGAATCCACGCCGCCGGAGTTTTCGCAGCGCGATCCGAAGACCCAGGCGCAAACCCACGGCGGTACTGGCCGAGATCGCCGCAAAGAGCAGCACCGCGCCGCGGGAGTATGAGAATTCCCGAAAAAAGAACGTCAGCGAAACCAAGACCAGAATCCCCAAACCCGTCGCCTGCAACACCAGCTGGGTTTCGCGGTAGAGCGATCCGAAACGACGCGGGGAATAGAGCCCGAAGGAGCGAAAAAGCAGCAACCAAAGCGGAAGAATCACCGCCAACGGGAAAAGATAGGCCTCAAAATCAGGGACCCCATGGGGAACCGCAAGGCCCGATGAAAAGCGAATCTGGTAAGCGCCCAGCCACGAAAGCCCGACCACCACCATGTCGCCGATCATGAGGAGCGAGCGAAATACCTCGCTATGGCGATAAAGCACGGATAGTCCTCATTGGTTCGTCAGGGGGCTGGAGTCTTTTCGAGGACGATCCCCACCCTCCCCTCGGATTGAACCCGGTAGATCTCGACGAACTCGAACGGGGCCGCGTCGATTCCGGAAAGATGGCCGAATTCTTCTTCTTCGACAACAAGATAGTCCACACCGCTTTCGCGCAGAAAGCGGTCCACGTGCGGGTCCCCCGGGCTCGGCAGCGGCTCAAACGACGCCCCCGCGTAGTAGGCCGTTCGCAGGCGGGCGGCAGCTACCCGCGACTGCGATGGAGCCTCCTCGCGGAGCCATTCGGCGGCCTGGCGAACCGCGGCGCTTTCGGTTCGCCGCGGGGCCAGGTCGGCGGGAAGCGCCAAAGCCGCGTACGCAAACAGAACCGCCACGACCCCCACCTGGTTCCAACGCCCCGGCGCCAGGGTTTGCGCACTCCCAAGGGGCTTCAGGACACCGCCCAAAAGTCGACCGGCATAAAGCACTCCCGCCGCGGCGTAGCCCAGGAGCGGAAGCAATGGGATCAAGGCGTGACGTCGGCTGACATACCCAGCATTCGAGGCCAGTCCGTAAAGAGCGACCAGGTAGAGAACGGCGATCGCCGACACGAACCCCGCCCGCGGACCCGGTCGGCCCCAGCAGGCGGACACCCCAAAAACGATGAGAAGCAGAAGGTCATACCGAAGGGCCGACAAATTCGTTGCCCCCCAGTCCAACAGGACCTCACCCCTCAATCGAGGCCCCGGTTTCCCGCTTGCAGCGTCCGCGTGGGCCCGTCGCGGCGGGGTGGGCCTCCCGATTCGATCCACGGCACGGCGTTGGCTCTCCGCGAACTGCACACCAAGCTTCGGAGCGGTTGTTTCCATGAAGGGCACGATTATCGACAGGGATTTCTTCGGCGTGAGCAACCACTCGCCCCGCTCGCTTCGAAGGCCGATCAGGTAGGGGGCGACGGTCAGGAACGCCACCGCAATGAGGGCGACCGACCAACCCAGGAGCGACCCGAGGTCAGCGCGGCGTGAGATCGCGACGAACCCCGCTCCCACCATCCCTACCCCCAGGAGTCCGAGACCTTCGGGGCGAACGAGGTACGCGAGTCCCACCACCCCCCCCGTGACCGCTCCCATGGCCAGACTCGGCTTGCGTTGCAAGCCGCGCCAGGTCACCCACACCGCGCCCAGAAAAAGAGCCATGTAGACGCCTTCACTCTGGACATCGGAGGAATACGCCACGGCGCGGGGATGCAAGGCCAGCAGAAAGGCCGCGATCGCCGCAGGGATCGGGCCGAACGAATCGCAAACGAAGCCGTAAAGCAGACCCACGGCGAGGGATCCGCCGACGATGGAAAGGCCCACGGCCGCGGTTTCCGGTCCCACTCCCAGTTCCGCAACGGCCGCGATCAGCGCCTAGTAGAGGGGGTGGTAGTCGTGTCCTAGCACCGCCGCCCAATCGCCATCGCGGATCGCGTCCGCCATCGCGAGAAAGAGTGGGCCATCATCGAAAAGCACGGCCTTCTGAAACCAGGCGACGACTCTCACCCCTGCCGCAAACAGCATCAGCGCCGCAACGACCCACGCTCCCACTCCCGGGTTGGGGTTCCCCGCCCGATCCAACGCGTCGGGAGGGTCAGACAAATTCGGCAGCGTCTTCCTCGACGGCCTCCTGGAACTCGGCCAGAAATCCCGGCAGCGCCGAGATGACCCGATTCCAGTTGGGAATCTGGGGCGCACCCATTGGATCCCGTACGAAATCGAGACCGGCCATCCCCAGGGCGCTCGAAAAGGTCTCCACCGCGAGTTCCTCTTCGTGTCGATCGAATTTCAAACCGTTCAGCGCTGCGTCATCGTTGTAGCGAGCCACGGCGTCCTGGGCGGTGCGCACGTAGGCCGCGATCAGAGTGTTGAGAAAGCCGGAGTCGAATTCCACGCCATAACTCGCCAGGTTTCGGATCAATGAGGCTGCGATATCAACAACCATCCGGTGAAGACCGCGATCCGCGCTTTCGGGGGACAGTTCGCGGTGCTTGTGATCGTAGTTGTCCACGAGCTCTACCTGGCAGACTCGCTTGAGCGACGAGTTCCGGAACACCTCGGCCAGCACCCCCACCTCGAGACCCCAATCCGCGGGGATCCGATTGGCTCGAACCAGGTCGGTCGTCATCGAACACTCTCCCGCCAGGGGATAACGGAAGGAAGCCATGTACTCGAGCAGAGGAATCGGGCCGAGTACCGACTTGAGCGCCTGGAGCAGGGGGGTCATGAACAAGCGAGTCACTCTTCCATGCATGCGGTCCGAGACCCGGCTGTAGTACCCCTTCGCGAACTCGTAGTTGAGATTGGGATTGGCTGTCGGGTAACAAAGCCGGGCCAGCAGTTCGCGCGAATAGTCACGAATATCGCAGTCGTGAAGGGCGACGACGCGGGCGCGATCCATGGCCAGCACGTAGCCGTAGGCCAGCCAGGTGGCTCGGCCCTTGCCATCGGGACCCGGGTCGAGCCCCTCCTCTCTCAACCGGTCGAGGAGCGTTTCCACGCGACGACCGCAATTCCAGAGAATGGTCGGGTTCCCGCCATCGATGCACCGGACCTCGGAGAAGAAGTCCCTCATTTCACGATAGTGGCTGGCCTGGGCCGCGCCCGAGAGGCTCACGACAACCTGGCTCAGGTACGGAACTTCGTGAAGGGACTCGACAATGCCCTTCAGGGCCAGCCCTCCCAATTCCGAGTACAGGCAGGGCAGAACCAGCGCAATCGGGCGCTTGTCGCTGTAGGACACCAGGGCGTCCTCGACCCGGCCGAGGTCGGTCGCGCCCAGCCGATGGAGAGTCGTGATTACGCCGCTCTGGTGAAAATCCGCCATGGGCGGGAAAGGTCCCGGATCCCCCGGCGGTGTCAACCAAGGGCCTAACGGGCTCCTGGGATCCCCGATCCGCTGAAATGGGCTCTACGCGGCCCCGACCCACTCCAGTTCGGCCTCGAGTTCCTCCAGGGCACGGAGGGCAGCGGGGTCGATTTCAACAAACTCCAGCCCCACCTCCGTCGCGATCGGGTCCACTTCTGTGGCCCAGACGACTCGCCCGGTGGCCACGAAGGTCCGTTCGAGCAGGTTGAACGTCACCTCGAGAACGTCCCCGTAGCCAATCTCACAGCCCACGGCGTCGAAACGGATCCCGCCCCGCGAGAGGTCCCTTCCCGTTCCCAGTTGCTGGCTGGCCCCGACCTCGGCGAAAGAAATCACCTGGTCTGTTGGAATTCGATAGTATTTTCGGCGAGTTTCGCTGTTTTCGGTAGGCATCCCAATCGCCTGGCCCGGGGGATTCGATCCCGGCCCTGCCCTACCAAATCGGCCAAACCGCGTAAGACCTTAGAGGATGTAGTGAAAAAACATCACTTCCTAGGAGTCTCCGAAAAGGTCAAGTTGCCGGTCGCGCTCGGCTGACGGAGCGAGTTGAGCCACGGCCACTCCCAACCGGCGCACGGGGCGAGCCCCCGCCTGGGTCAAAGCGAGGAACCCCTGGGCAAGCGCGGCAAGATCCCGGGCGCCATCGACCGGACGGCCCAGCGTACGGCTCCGGGTGCTCGTTCCCCCGCCTTCGAAGGAAAGCCGCAAGGACACCCGGTGTCCGATCCAGCCCTCGCGATCGAGCCGCGTGGCGATCTCACGGGAAAGGCGTTCGATCTGTTCATCCATCACCCCAAGGTCGGATTCCGGCGGCTCGAACGTGATCTCCCGGCTCAGGCTCTGGCGCGTTTGCCGCCCCTGCACCACCGAATCGTCCTCGCCGCGGGCCAATTCCAGGATGCGGAGCCCGTGGTTGCCCAAGCGACTCTCCATCTCGGAATCGTCAACCCCAAGGAGGTCCCCCACGGACCGGACGCCGATATCGAGCAGGGTAGAAACCGTCCGGGGCCCGACACCGGGCAGCCTCGAAACGGGTAACGGGCGGAGGAAGTCCGACTCCGTGCCCGGGCGAATCCGAAAGACCCCTTCGCGGCCGAGGTTCTCTCCCGCAAGGCGCGCAAGAAACTTGATCTCGGCCACTCCAATTCTAAGCGGTAGGCCGAGAGTGTCTCGAACCTTCTCAAGAAGCCGGTTCGGATCGGAGCCTTTTCTACTCGAAGGTTGAATGAAGGCCGATTCCAACCCCAGGGGCTCGATGGCCTGGGCGTCCCTGCGAAAGCAGGCTCGAAGGCTCCCCGAAATCTCCCGGTAGTGAGCCATATCGGTTCGCACCGCCCTGGCCTGCGGGCAAAGCTCCAGGGCCCGCCGAACCTCCATGCCCACCCGAACCCCGGCCGTTTCCGCCTCGAAGCTGACCGATTGAACCTTGCCCTTTTTCCGCGGATCTCCGCCCACGAGGACCGCTCGCGAACGAAGTCGGGGATCCCGGAGTCGCTCGATCTCCGCGTAGAAAGAGGGAACCACGGCAAACCACATGGGCACCATGGGGCAGTCATCAGGGCTGCTGGCCTTCCAGGACAACCAGCGCCACCGCGAAGCGACGATCGATGCCAACAGTCGCTAGCCATCGATCGGCCCCGCAACCCCGGACGACTTCCCCGACTCGACCCGAAATCCTCAAGACGGGCGCTTCTCCTTCGGCCGGAAACTCCGCTTCGATATCGTGCCAGTTCGCCCCCTGGGTCATCCCGGTCCCGGCCGCCTTCAAGACCGCTTCCTTGAGAGCGAAGCACTGGGCGAAGCCGCGGGCCGGCCACGCATTTTGGCGACACCGGGCCACCTCTACCGCCGTGAAGACTCTCTGTTCAAAGCGGCGTGACGACCGCTCCAGAAGGCCAGCGACCCGGTCGATGCGGACGACGTCCATCCCCGTTCCCAGCACCATGGTTTGCCTCCAGGCAGGTGCGGAAGACCTGCCGCCCCAGTTTCGCTACGCTCGGCGCCCGCCGCACGACCCGAATCTCGGGAATCGAAAAGGCCTTTAAAGTCGGCGCCTTGAAGCGCTCATCCCGGAATGTCCGAGCGCCCGGGGCCCGGCCTCACGAATACCCCACTCAGCGAAGGAAACGATATGTCGGTTCGGATTGGAATCAATGGCTTTGGTCGTATTGGACGCCTGGTGTTCCGGGCGGCCAAACAGCGCGGAGTCGAGATCGTCGGCGTCAACGACCTCACCGACGCGGCGACCCTCGCCCACCTGCTCAAGTACGACTCGATCCACGGCCACTATCCCGGTTCGGTGGAGGCGGCGGACGGAGCCATTGTCGTTGACGGCACAACGATTCCCGTGCTCGCGGAACGCGACCCCGCAGGACTCCCCTGGAAAAAACTCGGCGCAACGATCGCGGTGGAATCGACCGGCCTGTTTACGGCCCGAGAAAAAGCCGGGAAGCACCTGGAAGCGGGCGCCGAGCGAGTCATCATCAGCGCGCCGGCGCCCGACCCCGACGTCACCATCGTGCTGGGTGTCAACGACGACGACTACGACCCTGGCCAACACCGAATCGTTTCCAATGCGTCCTGCACCACGAACTGCCTCGCCCCGTTCGCAAAGGTTCTTCACGAGGAGTGGGGAATCGAGGCCGGCTGGATGACCACCATCCACGCCTACACCAACGATCAAGTGACCCAGGACGGTCCGCACTCGGACCTCCGCAGAGCCCGAGCCGCGGGCCTCTCCATGATTCCGACGAGCACGGGTGCCGCCAAGGCCATCGGGCTCGTCCTCCCCGAACTCAAGGGGAAGCTCGATGGGTACGCCATGCGCGTTCCCACGGCGGACGTCTCGATCGTCGACCTCAGCGTCAAGTTGAAGAAGTCTACCGATGTCGAAGGAATCAATGGCGCGATGAAGGCCGCGGCGCAAGGACCGCTCCAGGGCATCCTGCAGTACTGCGACGAACCGCTGGTCTCGGTCGACTTTCTCGGAAACACCCACTCTTCGATACTCGATGCGCCGAGCACCAAGGTCATGGACGGAAATTTTGCCAAGGTTCTCTCGTGGTATGACAACGAAACGGGCTACGCGACTCGAGTCGTCGATCTCGCAGAGCGCATGGCGCAATAGCCGGGTGGGTATCCAGGGACTCGATGCGGCCCTGAAACGGGGTGTCCGGGGTCAGCGCGTCTTCGTGCGCTCGGACCTGAACGTCCCTCTTCGAAACGGCCTCGTTGCGGACGATTCCAGGATTCGAGCGTCGGTCGAAACCCTCCGGGTCCTTTCCGACGCCGGTGCGAAGGTCATCGTGGCCTCCCACCTCGGGCGACCCAAGGGAAAAGTCGACCCCGAGTCATCGCTGCGACCCCTCGCCGACTGCCTGGAGCAACACCTGGGGCGACCGGTCTCCTTCGTCGACACGTGCATTGGCCCCGCCGCCCAGGAAGCCGTCTCCTCGATTCCGGACGGCGGAGTCCTGCTCCTTGAAAACCTCCGCTTCCACGACGGCGAAGAGCAGAACGATCCGGAGTTCTCGCGGTCCCTGGCCGAACTGGCGGACATCTACGTCAACGACGCATTTGGAACCGCCCACCGCGCGCACGCCTCGACCCAGGGAATGACCACGTACCTCAAGGATACCTTTGCGGGATCGCTGCTCCTGTCCGAACTCGAACAACTGAACGTCGTTGGAACCCCGGAGCGCCCCCTGCTGTGTCTTCTCGGGGGGGCCAAGGTTTCGGACAAGCTGGCCGTACTCGAAGCACTGGCGCCTCACTCGGATGTTCTCGCCGTGGGGGGAGCCATGGCCTACACATTCCTGGCCAGCCAGGGCCAGCCCACCGGCCAATCTCGAGTCGAGCCCGACCGCCTGGACGACGCCCGTCGTGTGCTCGAAGCCGCCGACGCCGCCGGGCGTCGGTTGCTTCTCCCCGTGGACCACCTCGTTGTCGAAGAGATTCACCCTGACGCGCCATGCCGCACGACCCAAGAAATTCCAGAGGGCTGGATCGGCGTAGACATTGGGCCCGCCACCGCCAAGCTTTACGCCGAGGAAGCACAAAAGGCCGCCACGATCTTCTGGAACGGGCCAATGGGAATCTTCGAGATGGAGCGGTTCGCCGCCGGAACGCAAACAGTCGCCCGCGGGGTTGCCGAATCGACGGCTCGATCTATCGTCGGCGGCGGCGACTCCCTGGCGGCAATCAATCAACTGGATTTGGGCAAGTGCATCGGGCACCTCTCCACCGGCGGCGGAGCTTCTCTGGAGTACATCCAAGGACGGACCCTTCCCGGGGTCGACGCATTGGACCGGTGAAATGAACAGCTCTCAATCCAACCGACGGCCGATCCTCGCTGCCAACTGGAAGATGCAGAAGACCGCGCAAGAAGCGGTCTCTTTCGCCCAGGATTTTCTTCCCCTCGTTGAACAAGACGATGGCGTGGACATCGTCATTGCTCCGCCCTTCACGGCACTCGACCGACTTGGACAGGCCCTCGCCGGAAGCCGGGTCGCTCTCGCCGCACAAAACGTAAATCCCGAGGAAAAGGGAGCGTTCACGGGAGAAACGGCTCCCGGCATGCTGTCGGACCTGGGCTGCACGTACACCGTGGTCGGACACAGCGAGCGACGCGCCCTGTACGGGGAACAAAACGACTTCATTTCGGCCAAGGCCCTGGCCCTATTGCGTCACGACATCCGCCCCATCGTGTGCGTGGGGGAGAGCCTCGAGGAGAGAGAACAGAACCGGACGTTCGAGGTCCTCGGTGGCCAATTGAGCGGCAGCCTGGCGGGAATCTCCCGAGACCGAGCCACCGACATCGTCGTGGCCTATGAGCCCGTGTGGGCCATCGGGACGGGGAAGACCGCGACGCCGCAAACCGCCCAGGAAGTTCATTCCTTCATTCGCGACGAACTCCGAGGCCCATTTGGCGAAGCCGCCGACGCCATCCGCATCCAGTACGGCGGATCCGTCAAACCCGAAAACGTGCGCGAGTTGATGGACCAGCCCGATATCGACGGCGCCTTGGTCGGAGGGGCCAGTCTCGAGCCCGAAATTTTCTCACGAATCGTCCAATTCGATCGACAGGAGGCTTCCGCATGACGACTTTCTTGATCGTCCTCCACATCATGGTGTGCTTGGTTCTAATCGGCGTGGTTCTCCTCCAACGCGGCAAGGGTGCCGAAATGGGAGCCGCATTCGGAGGCGGGGGGGCCAACACGGTCTTCGGGAGCCGTGGAGCCGGAAACTTCCTTACGAAGATCACGAGCCTGTGTGCGGCGATCTTCATGGTGACGAGCATCTCTCTCGCCTACATGAACATCCACGACGAAGGCGACCGACTCTTCGACGCCGAACCGGCTGCAAGCGACAACCCGACCGCCGGCGAGACCGGGGGCCTCTCGGAAACCGGCGGAGAAACGACTCCCGCCGCCTCCCCCGACACCCTTCAGGAGATCCCTCAATCCAACTTGAAAAACGCCGAACCGGCGGATTCCGCGGAGGGAAACGCGGGCTCGACCACACCCTGAATCCGGTGGCAACCCGGGGGGGCTTCGGTATGTTCGCCACCCCCGGACCGAACGCGGCAGTGGCGGAACTGGCAGACGCGCCAGCTTGAGGGGCTGGTGGGGGCAACCCCGTGGAGGTTCGAATCCTCTCTGCCGCACCACCGGAACCTCGCTGGGCCGCTTCGCGTCAGGACTCAGCGACTGTCGATCGTGAAAGCTGCCGGTCGACCCAGCGCCGATAGACTTCCACGGGCTGGGCGCCCACGACGATGGCCGGGTTATCGCGGAGTCGAACGCCAGGAACTCCGGTCGCTCCGTAGTCCAGGGCTTCGCGGTGATCTTCCAGCACGGACTGAACCCGGTCCGGATCGTCCAATTCCGGGAAGCCTTCTCGCGGCAGGTTCGCGAGCTCCCAACACTCGGAGAGAACGGACCCGGACGAAATATCCCGGCACTGGGAAAAGTAGGACGAAAACAGCTCTCGCTGAAATCGACGAAATTTCTCTCGGCCGTAGCTCGCCGCCGCACGCGCCGCGACCTGCGCGGGGACACTGTGCGAAGGCGGCGATGCGTCTTCCCAGGCTCCGAACTCCCCGGCATCCGCCTCTGACCCCGGACGGCGCCAGGATTCCGTGTAGCGGCGGAACTCGTCGAGAGACGAGCGCCCCCCGGATCGCCGACGTGGATTGGGGCGCAGAAGATAACCGCGCCAATCAAAAGCCACCTTCTCTCCGTACTCTTCTTCAATTCGACACAGGCGGACAAACGCGTTGAAGCACCAGGGGCAGAGATAGTCGGAGTAGACGACGAATCCAATCGTCAACGATCATCCCCCTGCGCTCGGAACGAGCGCAGTCGATCATACCGCCCATCGTGGTAGACGAGGGGCTCGCGTTCATCGATGACGAGTTGCTCCACCCGCCCCACGTAGACCTCGTGATCCCCGGCTTCGAACGAGGAATCCAGCCGGCAGTCGAAAACCGCCACCGCGCCGGGCAGCAGCGGCGCCCCGGTCACTCCGGTTTGAATTTCGATTCCTTCGAATCGTTCGTGCTCAAACTCCTTCGAGGCAAACCGATTCGAGAGAGCCTCTTGCTCGGCACTGAGGACGTGGACCGCAAAACAGCGGCCGGCCTTGATCACCTCGTGGGTGATCGTGTCCCGACCGGCACAGATCAGAACCAGCGGTGGAGAGAGCGAGACTCCCGTAAAATCGGAAACAGTCATTCCATGAATGCGGTCGCCGTCCCGGGCGGTCACCACGGTGACCCCCGTTGCCCATCGGCTCATGCCCGCCTTGAATTCCTCGCTGGAGATCAATTTCTCGTCCTTTCTTGAAGCAGAATCGGATTCTACCCCAGAGCGTTGACCGACGGCCTCGCGCGCGGTCCGGATCGGTCGCGACCGAGGGCGGGACGCGTTACCCTGCGGCGCGCATAACGCTGCGCTCAAAGAGGAGTCCACCGATGGCCGCAAGCGCCTCCCCCAACAAGCGAATTCTGGAAATTCTCGGCGATCACGCCGAATCCCTGCTGCAGCACACGTGTTCGACGATCGACGCTTCGGCAATCCACGCACCCGGTCCGGATTTCATCGACCGCATCGTCTCCCAGACCGATCGTCCCGTTCCGGTCTTGCGAAATCTGCAATCGATTTTTGATCACGGACGTCTCGCGGGAACGGGATATGTCTCGATCCTCCCGGTGGACCAGGGAATCGAGCACAGCGCAGGCGCCTCGTTCGCACCCAACCCCCTCTACTTCGACCCGGAAAATCTCATTCGGCTCGCCATGGAGGGAGGCTGCAACGCGGTCGCTTCGACACTCGGCGTACTCGGTTCCATCGCGCGCCGATACGCTCACAAGATCCCGTTCCTCGTAAAATTGAACCACAACGAACTGCTCACCTACCCCAACACGTTCGACCAGATCATGTTCGCCCAGGTCGAGCAAGCGGCGGACATGGGCGCGGCCGCCGTCGGGGCGACGATCTACTTCGGGTCCGAAGAATCCGGGCGCCAGATCCAGGAAGTCAGCCAGGCCTTCCATCTTGCCCACGAACTCGGCATGGCCACCGTTCTATGGTGTTACCTGCGCAACAGCGATTTTAAAAAGGATGGGGTCGACTACCACGCCGCCGCGGACATCACCAGCCAGGCCAATCACCTCGGCGTCACGATTGAAGCCGACATCATCAAGCAGAAACTCCCCGAGAACAACGGGGGGTTCACCGCGATCAACTTCGGAAAAACCCACAAGCTCGTCTACGAATCCCTAACGACCGATCACCCGATCGATCTCACGCGATACCAGGTCGCCGGCTGCTTCATGGGCCGATCGGGCCTCATCAACTCCGGCGGAGCCTCCGGGGACAACGACCTGCAGGAAGCCGTCATGACGGCGGTGATCAACAAGCGAGCGGGCGGAACGGGGCTCATTTCGGGCCGCAAAGCATTCCAGCGTCCCATGGACGAGGGGGTGGAACTTCTCCATTCGATCCAGGACGTCTACCTGGACGCGTCGATTGGCCTGGCCTGACCCCGGAGACCGGACCGCCCCCCTATCTTCTCTCATTCGCACCCCAACCGAGGAGCCCTCCCCATGAGCAATTCCGTTTCGAACCGGCTCACCGAAGTCATCCGCGAGGGAATCCAGGAGGAGAGCCACTCCTCTTCGCATCACCCGCACTGGAGTCGACTCTCGGAAGTGGGCACCGAATTGTGGCTGGACACCGGCGACATGGAAGTCGCCGGGCGACTCTGGAGTTCCGAGTTTACCGCTCTCACCACCAACAATACGCTGCTCAACAAGGAGATCCAGAAGGGAATCTACGACCGATGGATCCCCGAGGTCGCCGAAGCCATCCGGCAGGACCAACCCGAAATTGACCAACACAATCTCATTCTCGAGATCGCCTTCGCGCTGAATGCGCGCCATGCCCTGCGACTCGTTGAGCGATTCGGAGCCGATGTCAGCGTGGAACTGCATACGGACCTGGCTCACGACGTCGAGCGGAGCATCTCCTACGGGCAGCGTTACCACGCCCTTTCACCGGAGAACTTCATCGTCAAGGTCCCCCTCACCGCCGAAGGTCTCGTCGCGGCGCGACACCTCGTCGAAGAAGGGATTCGAGTCAACTTCACCCTGGGTTTTTCCGCTCGCCAAAACGTCCTGATCGCATGCGTCGCCCAACCGCACTACTGCAACGTCTTCATGGGGCGACTGAAGGCCTATAGCAGCGACGAAAAGTTGGGCGATGGGCGTTGGGTAGGCGAGAAAGCGAGCCTGGCCAGCCAGAACGCCATCGCCCGGCTTCGCTCGGAGTTCGGTTCGAGAACGCGCCAGATCGGCGCCAGCATGCGAACGGGAGAACAGGTCGCGACGCTGGCCGGCAGCGACATCTACACGATGCCCCCCGGCGTGGTGGAGAACTTCCTCGACGATCTACCGGCGCTCGAAACAATCGCCAACCGGGTGTCCGAGGCCTACGAACCGACCTGGAGCGCCGAAGTGAACCCCGCAAGCGAAGGCCTGGATACGCTCTGGGACGTCCCCGCGGATTTCGAAGCAACCTGTCGCGACATCGGATCGTGGCCGGTCGCGCAACTGACCCCGGCGGCGATTCTCGAGGCACTCTCCGCCGCTGGGCATGGGTCCGTCTTGCCGAAACTCGATGACAGCCGGATCCAGATGATCGTGGAAGCGGGAAAAATGCCGAAGCGGTCCCAGTGGGTCGACGCCCTGGCTTCCGGAGAGGTCGGACTCGACGCTCTCTTCACTCTCGCTGGACTGCACTCGTTCGCGGCCGACCAAGCGGCCCTCGACGAGAGGATCCTGAAGCAGTTGGGATAGAACAACCGACGGGCCGACCCGAGGCCGGCCCGTCGAGAATGAACTATTCTTCCTTCCACTTCTCCTTCAGCTCTTCTTCGCTGAAGATGACATCAATGGATCGCGCGAAACGCTTCCCCTCGTTTTTTGCGTCGGGGATCCAGTAGACGTTGACCGACTTCCCAACAGGGATGTCCGTAAGCGCTCCACCGAGACCATTGATCTTGACCGTGGTTCGCGTCAGTACCGAACCCTCCGGCTTCACGTTGAAGGTGGCATCCTTGCCCTTCTTCAACTTGAGGGACTTGTCCTTGGGCTTCTTCCCCGGTTTCTTGACCTTGACGGTAATGGTCTTGGCTTCGGGACTAAACTCGACCCAGACCGCCTGGGTCTGAATCACCTTGGACTTCTTCTCGGCCTGGGCGGGAGCCGCGGCTCCCAGGCTCAGCAGGAGCCCGGCACTCGCGATCACCACCAGGGTTCGGCCAATCCAGTTCGACATTCTCTCTTCACTCCTTTGCACGTGGAAGGCCCACGGCCCCAGAACCGGGCACCGCCGCCTCCCTCCTCGACGTGGGTCCGGACCCTACCGAAACCATCGCCTCGGATCGAGTCGGCCCGCCCCGTTCCGGCCAGGCCAACGATTTCCCCGCGGGAATTGATTTCCAGCGAGATTCCTTGCTCGTATTCGGACGCCCTTTCGCCCGTTTCATTCACGGATCCCTGCGAAGAAAATCCAGCACGAACGGACCGACGATATCGAGCGGACGAATCCCCGGTGCGAGTTCCACGGCCAACCCGTAGAGGAGCGACAGCGCGCGAGACCACATCACGATCCCATCGGGCAGCTGGAATCCGGGGATGCGCTTCATCTGCCCTCGGATGCGCTGGAAGTATTCAGCAAAGTCGAGTTGTGCCAGCTCGCTTGGAGTCAAATTGTAGTAGCGATCGTCGAAAGACAGCAGCGCCAGTTCGCGCACCGCTTCCCGGTCCCGAGGACGAACCATTTCGGATTGGACCAAGGAGTCCGCAAACAACTCCGGGTCGCGCGTGACCGTCGCGATCACGTTATCGCGAAGTGCCGCCAGAACCTCGAGGTCCACTCGCTTGTTCATCCCGAAGTCGATGATCACGACTCGGCCTTGTCGATCCACAAGGAGATTTCCGGGGTGGGGGTCGCAGTGAAAGAACCCGTCGTGGAACATCATGTGGAGAAAGGCCCGGGTCGACCACTTCACCAAGGCCTCCATGTCGAATCCCAGTTTCTCCACCGCGTCGCGGTCGTTGATCTTCACCCCGTCGATGAATTCCATTGTCAGGATGCGCCGGGTCGTCGTAGACCAGTCGATGGTCGGCACGCGGAGATGCGGCTCCAGTTCATCGACCCGGGCGAGATTGCCTGCGATCTCTTCGGCCGCCTGCCCCTCGCGCACATAGTCCATCTCGCCGAGGAGAGAGTCCCGAACCTCGCGGTACACCTGGCGCAAGTCAGCCGGAGACACGAAGTTAAATAGCCAGAGGCCGAACCGGACCATGGCCAGGTCCACCGCCACGGACCGTTCGACACCCGGATAGAGAATCTTAACGGCGAGCCGGCGGCCATCGTGTGCCGTCACCGCGTGAACCTGGCCCAGGCTTGCAGAAGCCACAGGTTCGGTGGAAAACCGATCAAAGCGATCTCGCCAGGCGGGGCCCAACTCGTGAGAGAGTTGGGCCGCGATCTCCTCGAAGGGGTGCGGAGGCACGCGGTCCTGGAGTCGCGCCAGTTCTTCCGTGATCTCTTCCGGCATCACGTCGACCCGCAAACTCGCGACCTGCCCGATCTTGATCAACCCTCCCCGATAGCGGGTGGCGGTTCTCACGAAGGCCCTGGAAAACCGAGTCAACCCCCGCGCAAACCGGGCCGGATTTCCGGGCCAGATTCCTCGATCGATGGCCGCGGCCTTTGCGTAAAGCCCCGCCGCCCAGACGATGAGCCCGAAGAGCACCACCGCCCGACCCAGCAGGATCAGCGCGCCGCGCACACCGCTGTACCGGGTGCGGAGACCGACGGCGGGGTTGACCGTTTTAGGCGTTGCGCGTTCGATCGGCGTAGACAAGAACGAGATCCATCACGTTGGTTCCGGTGGGACCGGTTCGCACCAATCCCCCCTCGGCGTCAAAAAAAGAGTACGCATCGTTGTCGCCTAGACACGACTGCGCACGGACTCCTCGCTGAAGCCCGCGCTCGATCGTCCAGCCATCGACGACGGCCCCCGCGGCGTCTGTCGGACCGTCGCTACCGTCGGTGCCGGCTGCAAGTAGCGCGACTTCCGCTGCACCCTCGAGGGCCAGTGCGGCCGCGAGGGCCAGCTCCTGGCTCCTCCCTCCGCGCCCCCCACCGCGAAGGGTTACGGTGGTCTCTCCACCCGCGATCAGGCATATCGGCCGCGCGGACTCGGACAGCGCGGACCCGAGCCGACCGAGACGGTGGCCCACGACTCGAGCCTCTCCGCGCAGATCGGCGCTCACGACAATCGGTTTCACCGCACTCCGGCGACAGGATGTCACGGCCGCGGCCAGGGCATCCCGGTTGGATGCGATCACCCGGTGGCGAACCTGCGGCTCGCTTGAGTGTGCGCCCCGGGGCCTTTCACCGCCCTCCCGGCTCTCCGCTTCCAGCCATCGAGCCACGCTCCCGGGCATCTCCGACCACACCCCGCTGGACTTCAAGGCCGCGATCGTCCGCGACGGTGGCTCCTGGATTTCCACGAACGGTCCCGAGCCGATGACCTCCAGTCGATCTCCCGGAACATCGGAAATCGCGAGAACCTCGATTCGCTTCGCGGACGTCGCGCGAGCCAAGCGACCCCCGGCGCACGGTAAGACTTGCCGTCTCACCCGGTTGACCTGGTCGATTCCAGCCCCCGAGGCCAGCAGCACACGATTCATCTCGGTGATGTCGGACATGTGCAGGCCGGGCGGGGAACCCGCGAGGAGAGCGGAAGCTCCGCCCGAGAGAAGCACGAGAACCGTTTCCCCGGCCCCTCGCGCCGCTAGCCATTCCCGTGTTCGACGGGCCGCAACCGCGCTGCGCTCTCCTGGAATCGGGTGATCTCCGCGCAGGTGCTCCACGGAGGAAGGCGGGGAGTTCATTTCGTCTCGCGTAATGGCCAATCCCGATACCAGGCGACCCTCAAGCCACGCCGCGGCCTCGCACGCCATGGGGCCGGCCGCTTTCCCAATTGCGAGAACGGCTACATCGGCAGAATCGCCGGGGCCGGTGGGGAAAAGATCCTCACCGTACTCGGCAAGCGCTCGACGCGTCGCGACGGAAGAATCGACAGCGGCCAGGGCATCGCGGTAGACCTCTTCGAGGAAAGACCGACGGCTTCGCACCGATCTCCCATCGGAGTTCTCGATCATCCGGGCCTCAGAGTCCGGCTTCGGCGTCGGGCGGGGCCACGGGCGATTCTTCGGCGCCCTTCTCGGCGCCGTCGGGAATCACGCGGATCTCGATGCGGCGATTGCGGCCACGGTTCTCTTCCGAGTCATTGGGAACGAGGGGCCGACCGGAACCCTGGGAAACCACCGAGAGGCGCGCCTCTGAAACGCCGTACTCCTCGAAGAATCGAACCACGGCGGCCGCCCGCGCCGCACCGAGTTCCCAATTGGTCGGAAACTTCCGCGACAACGTTCCTCGAATCGGTGTGTTGTCGGTATGGCCAACAACTTCCACCTGGCCCGAACTCCGGGAGAATTCCTGTGCCAGGCGTTGGAGCACTTCCCGCCCCGAAGGCTTGAGATCCGCCCGCCCCTTGTCGAAGAGAAACTGGTCGGAAACGTTGACCTCGAACCCGTCGCGGAGCCTTTCGATCTCCACTTGTCCCGCTGAAACCTCGGCTTCGAGATCCCCGATCAACCCGTCGTACGTGGAACGGAGACTCTCGACCTCGTGGCTTCGGGCAGCCAGTTCGTCGCGATGATCCGACAATTCGGCCGCGACTTGGTCTCGCTCGGCTTGCAGCGTCTCGAGCTCACCCGAAAGCCTTTTTACCTCAAGGGTGAGGTCTTCCGTTTGACCCACGAGATCGAGCCGTTCCGCGCTGAGGCTTTCGGTCGATCGCTCGGCGCGCAGCAACCGTCCCTCGAGCTGTTCGTTCCGCTCCTCGACTTCGAAGTACGCCTCCCGGGAGACGCAGCCCGCCGCCAGGACCCCGGAGCCCATGGCGATCGCGAGAACCGCGGCCCCCGCACTGCAGCAGCGTCGGCGCACCTCGTCAGCCCGGCGAACCCAGCGTGTGACCAAGCGCCTCATGGATTTCCCCCACGTAAACCAGATCGAGCCCTTTTAGCAACTTCGAGGGGATCTCGTCCACATCCTGGCGATTCTTCGCGGGCAAAACCACCTTTTCGATACCCGCTCGCTTCGCGGCCAGAACTTTTTCCTTGATCCCGCCGACGGGAAGTACCTTTCCCCGAAGTGTTACTTCCCCGGTCATCGCTACACGCGGACAGGCCGAGCGCCCCGTAAGGAGGGACGTCAGGGAGGTCACCATCGCCACACCGGCCGACGGACCGTCCTTCGGAATCGCCCCCGATGGCACGTGAACATGGAGATCAATCTCGTCAAAGGTCCCCTGGGTGATTTCGAAGTCCGAAGCGTGGGCCCGCAACCAGGAGTGCGCGGCTTCCACCGACTCTCGCATCACGTCCCCCAGGCTCCCCGTGAGTTTCATCTCCCCCTTGCCGCGCATCTTCGTCGACTCCACGAAGAGCAGATCCCCGCCCGCGGGGGTCCAAGCCAACCCGAGCGCGACACCCGGCCTCGCGTCCCCGTCCGCCAACTCCGGTTCGTACTGAACCGGCCCGAGCATTTCCTTCAGGTCCTCGGGGGCGACCCGAACGGGACCCAGGACCTCCCCCTCGGCCACCCGCCTCGCGACCTTTCGACACAAGGCGGCGAGCTGCCGTTCGAGATTCCGGACTCCTGCTTCGCGCGTGTAATGTTCGCAGACCGCCCGAAGGGCGGCCTCTTCAATCTCGAATCCAATGTCCGAGATCCCGTTTTGCTCGATCTGGCGCGGCACGAGAAAACGGGTCGCAATTTCGATCTTTTCCTCCAGCGTGTACCCGGGAAGTTCGATCACCTCCATGCGATCTCGAAGCGCCGCGGGGACTGGACCCATCGTGTTTGCCGTCGCCACGAAGAGCACCTGGGAGAGGTCGAAGGAAACCTCGAGATAATGATCCACGAAATCGACATTCTGCTCGGGGTCCAGCACTTCCAACAGCGCCGAAGACGGATCCCCTCGAAAATCGGATCCAACCTTGTCGATCTCGTCGAGCATCATCACGGGATTTCGCGTGCCGGATTTCCGTAGCCCCTGGATCACCCGGCCCGGTAGCGCACCGACGTACGTCCGACGGTGACCGCGGATCTCGGCCTCGTCGCGGACCCCGCCCAGGGAAAGGCGCGAGAACTCGCGCCCCAGCGCACGAGCAATGGAACGACCCAGGGAGGTTTTACCCGTGCCCGGCGGTCCAACGAAGCAGAGGATCGGACCCTTGAGGTCCCGCTTCAACGAAAGCACGGCGATGTACTCGACGATGCGGTCCTTCACCTTCTCCAACCCGAAATGGTCCTCATCCAGGATCTCCCGGGCACGGCTCACATCCAATCGATCTTCTGATTCTCGGGACCACGGCAGATCGGCCAACCATTCCAGGTAGCCCCGGATGACGCTGTGCTCCGCGGCGGCCGAAGGCGTCTGGCCCAGTCGTTCGAGTTCCCGTGTCGCCTGGCGAGAAGCCTCCTCGGGCAGGCCCGCCTCTTCGATCTTCTCGCGAAGTACCTGTACTCCCTCATCGCCCTCTTCCGACTCCCCCAACTCCCGTCGAATCGCCTCCAACTGCTGGCGAAGCATGTAGTCGCGCTGGGTCCGGCCCATCTCGCTCTGGACTTTCTCCTTGATCTCGGCCTCGATCTGGAGGACCTCCCCTTCCTTGCTCAATTGGGCCAACACGATCTTGAGGCGCTCGACCACGTCGGTTTCCTCGAGAACCGCCTGCTTCCCCTCGACAGTCAGGTCGAGGTTGGAAGCCACGAGATCCGCTAGGTGCGAAGGGTCTTCCATGTTGACCGCCAGAACCTGCAATTCGTCCGACAGGCGCGCGCTCTCGGAGACCAGCGCCGCGAACTGCTGCGAGACCGTCCGAACGAGAGCCGTCGCCTCCACCGATTCCAGCTCCAGGTGATCCTCCAGGGGGTGCACACGCGCACTCAGGAAGGGCTCCTCCGATTCGAACTCATCGATATGAACGCGCGCGATTCCCTGGACCAGCAAGCGATAAGAGCCGTCACGAAACTTGAGCATCCGAACGACGCGAAGCACGGTGCCGTACCGATAGACGTCTCCAGCACCGGGGCTGCCGTCGATCTCCCCGGTGACCGCCGTGCAGACCATGAGCCGATCCGATCGCAGAAGCACATCGTCGATCAGCTTCTGGGAGCGCGGCGTGTTCACGAGGAGCGGAGACAGCAGGAAGGGGAAAAGGACCGTGTTCTTCAGGGGCAGGACCGGAAGGACCGGCGGAATTTCCGTAAACGAATCCGCCTCCTCGTCGTGGCCGCTATGTACCTCGACATCGAGTCGGCCTTGCGACGACTCCGACTGGAGTTCCACGTCGTCGGACGAATCCAGATCGGGTGTTTCCGATTGGTCGCTCATTCTGAGTCCACTTCCACCTTTCGTCCGGAAGGCGAACGCTTGGGAACGATCACGTCGAGAAAGCCCTCGTCAAGATGAGCCCGAACCCCTTCCCGGTCAAAGGGGACCGAGATCGGAACGACGCGTTCAAAAGGGCCAAACGCGATCTCCATCCGGTGCAACCGGCGCGCCGCGTGACCCGTAGGCGGCTGGCGCTGCCCTGAAATTCGTACGCTCGTCGCATCCACGTTGACGCGCACCTGGTCCTTCGCGACCCCGGGCAATTCGAGTCGCACCACGACGGCGTCCTCGGTCTCGAAGATATCCGCCGCGGGCTGCCAGCGATCGCCCTGGAGGCGCTCCCGGAACTCGCCCAGCAGCCCCTCGGTCGGATCGTCTCCCGCCCGGTTACGAATCGGACTTGCCCTCGGAGTACTCGGCGTCGATGACATCCTCGTCGGCCGGCGCCTCGCTCCCCGGGGCCTCGGGGCCCGGGGCGTCCGGCGGAGCCTGGCTCTTGTAGAGCTGCTCGGCAACACGATGCAGTTCGGCTTCGATGCGCTGGTGCGCCGCGTCATAACGCGCCGGATCGTCTCCTTCCAGGTCCTTCTTCGCCTCCTCCAGCAGGCCTTCCAGCGACTTCCTGTCTTCGTCCGAAAGGTTTTCCTCGTTCTCCGCCATGGTCTTCTCGGCCTGGTAGATGAGACTGTCGAGGCTATTTTTCTTCTCGATTACTTCTCTCCGCTCTCGATCCTCGGTGGAATGGGATTCGGCCTCCTTGACCATGCGGTCGATCTCGGATTCGTCCAGCCCTCCCGACCCCTCAATTCGAATCGACTGCTCCTTCCCCGTCGCCTTGTCCTTGGCGTCCACGGAAAGAATCCCATCGGCGTCGATATCGAAGATCACCTCGACCTGGGGAACTCCGCGGGGAGCGGGAGGAATCCCGTCGAGGAAGAACCGACCGAGTTCGCGGTTGTCGTTGGCCATTTCGCGCTCCCCCTGGAGCACCCGGATTTCCACCTGGGGCTGATTGTCCGCCGCCGTAGAAAATACGTTCTGGGCCTTCGTCGGAATCGTCGTATTGCGCTCAATGAGTTTCGTCAGCACGCCGCCCAGGGTTTCGATCCCAAGAGACAGCGGGGTCACGTCGAGGAGCAAAACGTCCTTGACATCCCCGGCCAGGACACCCGCCTGGATGGCGGCCCCAACAGCCACCACTTCGTCGGGATTGACCGTCTGGTTTGGTTCCTTTCCGAAAAGCTCCTTCACCTTTTCCTGCACGAGGGGAATTCGAGTCGAACCGCCCACCAGGACCACCTCGTCGATCTCCGACGCCGCGAGCCCCGCATCGGCAAGGGCCCGGCGACACGGTTCCAGGGTTCGTTCAATCTCGTCCATCACGAGTTGCTCGAACTTCGCTCGCGTCAACTTCAAAACGAGGTGCTTGGGACCGCTCTGGTCCGCCGTGATGTACGGCAGGTTGATATCCGTCGACGCCGCCGACGAAAGCTCGACCTTCGCCTTTTCCGCCGCCTCGCGAAGACGCTGGACCGCCATCGGATCCTGGGTCAGGTCGATTCCCTGGTCCTTCTTGAACTCATCGGACAGGTACCGGATTACCTTGTGGTCGAGATTGTCTCCACCGAGATGCGTGTCCCCGTTGGTCGATTTGACCTCGACGACGTTTTCGCCCACCTCGAGAATCGAGATATCGAACGTCCCCCCGCCAAAATCATAGACGGCGATTTTTTCGTCCGATTTCTTGTCCAGTCCGTAGGCCAGTGCAGCCGCGGTGGGCTCGTTGATGATCCGCTGAACCTCCAGTCCCGCGATCTTCCCCGCATCCTTGGTGGCTTGCCGCTGGGCATCATTGAAGTACGCCGGGACGGTGACCACCGCGCCGCTCACCTCGCTGCCCAGGTGTGCTTCCGCAGCCGCCTTCAGCTTGCCCAGCGTCATCGCGGAAATCTCGGGCGGGGTGAAGGGTTTGCCGTCCACCATCACGACGGCCATGCCGTCGGAGCCCTCTTCGACGGTGTAGGGAACGAGGCTGGTCTCCTCGGGGACTTCGGAAACACGCCGGCCCATGAACCGCTTCACGGAATAGACCGTGCGGGTGGGGTTGGTCACCGCCTGGCGCTTGGCCACGGCGCCCACCAGTCGCTCGCCGTCGTCGGTAAAGGCGACGACCGACGGGGTCGTGCGGCCCCCTTCCTCGTTGGCAACGACCTCCGCCTGGCCCCCCTCCATGACGGCCACGACAGAATTCGTCGTTCCCAGGTCGATCCCGATCACTCTTCCTTGCTTGCTCATCGAATTTCTCTCCTGCGTTCTGATTCGGTGCCGAGGGTGCCGCCCACGCGTCCAGTCGCGCCGACCAGCGGTTTCGACACCGGCGATTTCGATCCGAAACCCTCGACACGGCGGGGGGTTTGTCAAGAACCGAGGAAAGTTCCCAAAGCGGTTCGTTCGGATTTTTGATTTTCCCCTCGGGGAAAGTCCATTCCGGGTCTCGAACCCCTCGGGCTTTTCCGGTTTCCCAACCAAAGGCCCCCGCCGCGCAAATCGAGTTCTCGCCGAAGTCCACGCCGATGTCACTAACCCCTCGTAATCCTGACGGAATGATGGCTGCCCCGTGACCTCGCGGCTATATTCCGGTCGGTTTGTCTCGCGAGAGCCCGGGGGGGGCTTTTTCGCTGCCTCGCGGTGGGTGTGGCGCGCCGGGGAGGCAACACATCGCTTGTCACGCTGGGAATCGAACTTCGGTCCGGCCCGGACCTCTCGGGCAGTACTGAAGACGGCCGCGAAGGGAGGATGAGTAGAGCGCCATGCGTACAGCCGGAATTCGATTGGCCAACGCCGGGCTCTTCGTGCTTGCGTGCTTCCTGCTGGCCTCCATCGCGAACCAGTTCGCCGCCGCTGGGCTCGGAGCGGCCCCCCTGCCCGCAGCGCCTCCGGCAACCCACACCGCCCCCCCGAGACCGAGCTGGGAGGCCCGCTCCATCATCATCGACCGAAATCTTTTTGGCTCGCGCGGAGACGCCGAGGTGGTCGTGGAAGTCGTTGAGCCCGTCGAAGAACTCGAGGAAACCGCGCTGCCTCTACTTTTGCTGGGCACCGCCTCCACCGAAGACCCCACGACCGCGCGAGCGGCGATCTCAAACAAGAGTCGGAACCGATACGAGGTGGTCCGGATCGGGGACCGACTCAAGAGCCATCCCCGGGTGGAGGTCCTCGTGATCGAGCCCCGCCGGGTCGTCCTGAAGAACGGACCCAAGCGAGAAGAACTCACGCTCGAAAAACGCGACCTCGCGGTCAAGAAGATCCAGCCAGTCGTTGCTCCCCCCAAGGCCGCGGCTCCGCCTCCGTCGCGGAGTGCTTCGCGATCCCGTCGGGCCCAAATCGCTCGGGGCTCCTTGAAGGCTCCCGGCGACGCCCCTCCGAGGCGCAATGCCATCGCCGAAAATCTCGAACGGCTGGCCAGGCAGGTGGAACCGACCGCGCCGCCGGCCGCGGACATCCTCTTGAAAGCCGTCGTGCAGCCCGAATACGAGGGAACACAGATGGTGGGGATTTCGTTGTCGTCGATCGAACCCGGGAGCCCCCTCGACCAACTCGGTCTCGAGGACGGAGACCGGGTGAGCCAGATCAATGGGCTTCAACTCAACACTCCGAGCGCTCTGCAAAGAATCGCCGCGGCGATCTCCAGTGCAGATCGCATCTCGATCACCGTCAACGGCGAACCCCGCGTGGTCGATACCAGTCGGATTGCGGATTCTCAACCCTAGCCCCCTACAAGACGGAACACGACGGATGCGACTTCGCGAATTAACGAAACCCCGAGGCCCGCTTAGGAGACTTTGCTCGCTCACTCCGGTCGTGTTGCTCCTGTTCGGGGTACTCGGCACATCGGCCCACGCCCAGAACTCCGGGCTCCCCGTCACGCAGAACGATGCGGGCGAAGCCACAGTGCAGCTCGACTTCGCGGATGTCGAACTGTCCGCACTGATCGACACCATCGCCCGACTGACGGAGAAGAATTTCATCTACGACGACCGGGTCCGAGGTCGGGTGACAATCGTTTCCCCCTCCCCGGTAACGATTGACCAGGCCTACGCGGTTTTCGAGTCCGTCCTGAAGGTCAAGGGCTTCACCGCGATCCCCGGACCGGGCGGGGTGATGAAGGTCATCCCCGTTCGCGATGCCAAGGAATCCAATCTCGAAACCGTCCAAGGCTCTCGTCCCAGCCCGAATCGCGACCTCTTCGTAACCCGCCTGGTTCCGCTCTCCTACATCGACGCGGAATCGATCACCAACACGATCAAGCCCCTGGTTTCCAAGGACGCCTCGATGGTGCCCTACCCGCCCACCAACACCATCATCATCACGGATACGGCCTCGAACATCCGGCGAATCCTCACGATCCTGGAAGCGATCGACATCGAAACCTACCGAGAAGAACTCGCCGTGATCAAGATCCGTCATGCCGACGCACAGACCCTGGGCAACCAGGTGGCCGAGATCTACCAGGCGGACGTCTCTTCGACGACCACGGCGCGACGCCCGGCGCGAACAACTCGCCGCACCACGGCTGCAAAGCCAGCGACCTCCGCGACCCCCACCGCCACGCGGTCGCCGATCCGTATCATTACGGACGAACGAACCAACTCGCTCCTGGTCCTCGCCTCGCGCAGCCAACTCTCCGACATCCGCGCCCTGGTCCGTCAACTGGACGTCCCCATCGTCGGCGGAGGGCGCATCCACGTCTACTACCTACGACATGCCGATGCGGAAGAACTGACGCAAACCATGAACGCGCTCCTGAGTGGTCAATCCGGAGCCCCCTCTCCCGGACGAACCGGGGCCGCTGGAGCGGCTGCCCCCCAGGCCTTGCGCTCGGCCGTCACGCAGCTCGCAGAAGGCATTTCGATCACCGCCGACGCGGCGACCAATTCCCTGGTCATCCAGGCCAGCCGGGAGGCCT
>JAZAOF010000102.1:0-10292 GCA_036228265.1 Myxococcota bacterium
TCGAGGAGTCGGCCCGTGTGATCGACGTAGGGCTCGAGGCGGCGCCCCCACTCGACGGCCTGGGCGTGAAGCTCGGCCACGTCGACGGGGTCCCAGCCGTAGTACTTCTCGAGTTCGAAGTTCTTGGCCTCGGACACGCGCTCGAGCAGGTCGCGCAGGCCCTCGGCATTCAACAGGTCGGCCACCCGGATGCCGCGGCGCGACACCTTGTCCTCGTAAGCGGGTCCAATGCCCCGGCCGGTGGTGCCGATGGCCTTGCCCTTGGCCATCTCTTCCCGGGCCTTGTCGAGCGCCGTGTGCCAGGGAAGGATCACGTGGGCGCGCCCGGAGATGCGCAGGCGCGACGGGTCCCGGAGGATGCCGCGCTCGGTCAGGGCGTCCATCTCGCCGAGCAGCACGATCGGGTCCACCACCACGCCCGGGCCGATCAGGTTGGTGCTGGCGGGGTGCAGGATGCCCGACGGAATGACGTGGAGCACCGTGGTCTCGCCGTCGACGACGAGGGTGTGCCCGGCGTTGTTGCCGCCCTGGAAGCGAGCCACCAGGTCGGCGTGCGGGGCCAGCCAGTCGACGACCTTTCCCTTCCCTTCGTCCCCCCACTGGGCTCCAACGGCAACGACGGTTCCCATGCTCTAGAGCTCCACCAGTTGGGCCGTGATCATGTGGGGAATGGCGCGCAGCTTGTCGAGCAGCGCAGTGCTGGGGGGGGCGTCGATATTGATCAGCATGGCGGCTTGGCGCTCTTCGCGCACGAGGGCCAACTGCATCCGCGAAATGTTGATGCCGCCCTCGCCCAGCAGCGTTCCCACGGTGCCCACGACCCCCGGCTCGTCCGCGTTCTGGAGAAACAGCGTCGGGCCCTCGGGAATCGCCTCGAGCATGAAGCCGTCGATGCGCACGATACGCGGCTGTCCGCCGTGGAAGATCGCCCCGGCAATCAGGCGATTCTCGGTGCCGCGCAGTCGCAGCGAGATCCCGCTGGCAAAGTCTTGCGGTCGGCTGACCTTCGACTCGATCACCTTGATTCCGCGCTCCTGGGCGATCACCGGGGCGTTCACCATGTTGACGCGGTCGCTGACCGATTCGAGCAAGCCCTTGAGGGCGGCAATCGTGAGGGGGGCCACGTCGCGCTCCGCGACCTCTCCGGCAAACTCGACCTCGATCTGCTCGACGCGACCCGTGGCGAGTTGCCCCTGGAAGCGACCGAGTTTCTCCGCGAGGAGCAGGTAGGGACGCATCTCCTCGAGGATTTCCGCCGGCATCGACGGAACGTTGACGGCATTGCGCACGAGCCCCTGGGCGAGGTAGTCGCGAACCTGCTCGGCCACGGCGACGGCGACGTTGACCTGGGCCTGCTCGGTGGAAGCGCCGAGATGCGGAGTGCAAACCACGCGCTCGTGGGCGATCAGCGGAGAATCCGGCGAAGGCGGTTCTTCGGCGAACACGTCGAGGCCGGCGCCGCCGACCTGGCCCGAATTCAGGGCCTCGAGAAGCGCCTCCTCGTCGACGATCCCGCCGCGAGCCGCGTTGACGACCAGCAGGCCCGGCTTGGCCCGGGCAAAGGCGTCCGCGCCGAGCAATCCGGTGGTGTCCTTGGTGCGCGGAACGTGCACCGTCACGGCGTCGACCCGGGACAGCAACTCGTCGAACTCCACCAGTTCGACGCCGAGTTTCGTGGCCGCTTCGCGGGAAATGTGCGGGTCGTAGGCGACGACCTTCATCCCCAGGCCAAGCGCTCGAAGCGCCACGATGCGGCCGATATTACCGAGACCCAGCACGCCGAGGGTCCGGTTGAAGATCTCGGTACCGGTGTACTTCTTCTTTTCCCAGCGGCCGGCCTTCATCGAAGCCGTCGCCGCGGGGATGTGCCGCGCCAGCGAAAGCAGCAGCGAAATCGCGTGCTCCGCGGTGGTGACGTTGTTGCCCTCGGGCGTGTTGAGTACCGCGATGCCCCGGGCCGTTGCCGCACCGACATCGACGTTGTCGACCCCGATGCCCGCCCGACCGATCACCCGCAGCTTCGTGGCGGCCGCGATCACGTCCGACGTCACCTTGGTCCCGCTGCGGATCACCAGTCCGTCGACGTCGGCAATCGCCTCCAGCAGGTCTCCCGGGCTCAGCCCCGGGCGATCCAATACCTCGACCCCCTGGGCGTGGCGCAGCACGTCCAGCCCCTGGGAGGCCAGGGAATCGGATACCAGTACCCTGCTCACCGGGTCAGACTCCTTCTACTTTGGCACCGGGCACTCGACTCCCACCCCCACGGCCGCGGTCGCACCCGGTCCTGGCCGGCAAAACCCGGCTAAGTCCTGAAAAAACAAAGAAATTTTACAGGCGGTCTCAAAGTTTGCCGAAGCCCTTCTGGAGTGTCAACGGTTGCGGCCCAGGACACGCCCCACGCGCTCCGCGTGCTAGCTTGCGCTCCCGTGCCGACGCTTCCCGACGCCCTGCCGATCCGGACTCGGAGCCCCCTCGACGCGACCGTGAGGGTTCCGGGTTCCAAAAGCGTGACCAACCGCGCTCTTCTCGCCGCCGCCCTCGCCCCGGGCGAAAGCCGGATCCGCGGCGGTCTCGACAGCGATGACACCCAGGTGATGCGACGCGCCCTGGAAGCGCTCGGGGCCGACATCGACGAGAGCCTCCCCGACTCGTGGGGTGTGCGCGGTTGCGATGGACGTTTTCGCGCGCCCTCCTCGGGGCTCTACGTGGGCGGCTCCGGAACCGCGGCGCGCTTCCTGTGCGCCGCAGCCACCTTGGCCGAGGGGCCCGTTTCCCTCGACGGCGACCCGCGGATGCGCGAGCGACCCATTGGAGACCTCGCCGACGCGTTGCGGGCTCTCGGGGCCGATCTCGAGTTCGAGGGCTCCGGCGAGTGCCCCCCGCTCACCGTCCGCGGCGGCGGCCTGGCCGGCGGGCACATCGAGATGGACGCCCGGAAGTCGAGCCAGTACGTCTCGGCCGTGCTCCTGGCGGCGCCCTATGCCCAGCGCGACATCACCCTGCACTTCGCCGAGGGCATCGTGGTTTCTCGACCCTACGTCGACCTCACCCTCCAGGTCATGGCGGCCTTCGGGGCGCGCGCGCACTGGCTCGAAACCCATCCCGATGAAATCGCCGTCGTAGCGGGCATCCCCTACCGCGCCTCGGATTTCCAGGTCGAACCCGATGCCTCGGCCGCGGTCTACGCTTTCTGCGCGGCGGCGATCGCCGGAGGCCGCGTGCGGGTCGAAGGCTTGCCACGCAACTCGATCCAGGCCGACCTCGCGCTCCTGCCGATCCTGGAGACCATGGGCTGCACCGTGGGGTGGGACGACTCGGGCGTCGTCGTCGAGCGAGGCGAACGACCGCTCAACAGCCCGGGCACGATCGACATGAACGCGCTTCCCGACGCCGCCATGGCGTTGGCGGTGGTGGCGCTCTTCGCCGACGGGCCGACCCGGCTGACCAACATCGCCAACCTGCGGATCAAGGAGACGGACCGGCTTCAGGCCCTCGAGAACGAACTGCGACGGCTCGGGGCCGAGGCCCACGCCGGGGCCGACTCTCTCGAAATCGTCCCCGGGCCGACCCTTTCGGGGGCCGCCATCGAAACCTACGACGATCACCGCATGGCCATGTCGTTTGCGCTCGCCGGCTTAAAACTCCCGGGCGTCGTGATCCAGGACCCCGCCTGCGTATCAAAGACCTGGCCGGATTTCTTCAGCGCCCTCGAATCGCTCTAGGAAACCGCGATGGACGTCCCGACGCGTTATCCTGACGACGTCGCCATCGCCGCCGGCGCCGCGTCGAAGTGAGCGCCGAAAAGAGGTCGAAGCATTGACGACGAGCGAAAGCCTCGCAGCAACCGGGGCCCACGTCCAAGCGAGAGAACTCGGCCGTCGCTTCGGCGACCACGCCGCGCTCGACCGGGTGTCTCTCGAGGTTCAGCGCGGGGAAACCTTTGGCCTGCTGGGCGCCAACGGGGCGGGGAAGACCACCTTCATCCGGATCTGCACGGGTTACCTCGTCCCCACGTCCGGCTCGCTCCGCGTGGACGGCATCTCTCCAGCCGAACACCCGCGCGGTGTCCAGGAGCGGCTGGGCTATGTCACCGAAACCTCGCGCCTCTACCCGGAATTGCGCGTCCAGGGTTTTCTTCGGTTCGCGGGCGGCGCCCGGGGGCTTCGGGGGAGCGCCCTGGATGAAGCCGTCGAGAGCGCCCTCGACCGCTTCGATCTCACCGCCGTGGCCCGGCGCCTGGTGGGCAACCTGTCGAAGGGCTACCAGCAACGCGTCTCCCTGGCCCAGGCTTTCCTCCACGACCCGGCACTGGTGATCGTGGACGAACCGACCAGCGGCCTCGACCCCCTGCAGCAAGGCGACGTCCGCGAAATCCTCGCCGAACTCCAGGGCCAGCGAACCGTCATCCTTTGCACCCACGACCTGGCCGAGGCCCGCGCCCTCACCTCCCGGGTGGCCGTGCTCTCCCACGGGCGACTGCTGCGGACCGGCCCCACCGAGGAGATTCTCGGGGAGGGCGACCCCCTGGATCTCTTCCGCCGCGCGGTATCCGAAGACGCCTTGCACGGGGACCGCGCATGACCCGCTTTCTCGCTCTCCTGCGAAAGGAACTCGCCGCCCTCTTCCTTTCGCCCATCGCCTACGGCGTCTTGACGATGGTGGCGCTCGTCACGGCTCTCGTCTTCTTCGAACACCTGAGCCTCTACAACAAGATCCTGTTTCTCTTTCAGACGACGACGATGGGCGGGTTCGAATCCGACACCATTCCCAACCACATCAACCTGCGCGACAGCGTCTTCAACCCGGTCATGGATCAACTGTCCCTTTTGCTGGTGATTCCGATCCCGTTGGTCACCATGCGGGTCTTCGCCGAGGAGCGCGCCCGGGGCACCGAAGAGACGCTGGTCACGACCGGGCTCTCGATCACGCAGATCGTGGCCGCAAAGTTCGCGGTGACCTTTGGCTTCGCGGTCCTGATGATGATGGTCTCGTTCGTCTATCCCGTGACGGCCATCGCCCAGGGCGGCCTCGGCGCGCAACACCTCTTCGCGGTCTTCCTGGGCCTGACCCTGCTGGCCATCGGCATCGCGTCGATCGGCCTGGCGTGCTCGGCCTTCACCACCAGCCAGATCGTGGCCGCCGCCGCCGCCGTCGCACTGGCCTTCCTGTTCTACGACTTCGGCTGGACGCACGCTTTCGTCAGCGAAGATTTCGCCGCCTTCCTGGACGCGATCTCGCTTCGACCGCACTTCCGGCGTTTCGCCGAGGGACTCGTCTTCGTTTCGGACATCGCCTTTTTCGGGGTGATGGCGGTGATGGCGTTCGTGCTGTGCCGGTTCGCCCTGAACCTTCGACGGGTGGCCGGCTGATGCGCGAGTTGCTCTGGATCGGACTGCTCACGCTCGTTTTCGGACTGGCGTCGATTCGCCTCCAGGGCACAGTGGGACCGTTTGCCATCGTGCAGATCTCGCTGGGCGGCGTCTGCCTCGCTGGCGCCGCCTTTCTCGGGCTCAAGCGAATGCGGCGGCGCAGCCGGGGCCAGGCTTCCTTCGAGCCGCTGCACGACTCCGTCCTCGGGATCCTGGCGATCTCCTGGGGCGCGATTCTCGTGCAGGGCTTCCTGGTGTCGGCCGACTGGCGCTTCGACTGGACCTTCGAGGGGCACGCAACCCTGGCGCCGGCGACCTGCGAGGCCGCCGCGGCACTCCCCGCGCCGCCAAGCCTCACGCTCTTCGAGGAACAAGGCGATCCGCGCACGCGCCGCACCCGGCAACTCCTCGACGAGATCGCCCGCTGCCAGCCCGGAATCGAAGTGTCCCAGAAAGACCTCGACAGCCACCCGGACGAGGCCGACCGCTTCGAAGTACCCTCCTCCAACAGCGTCGTGCTTCGCTCGGGGACGCTCTGGGAAACCGTGTCCTATCCCACCGAGGGGACCCTCTACGAGGCTCTCGCCTTGATGAATGAAACCGACCGGGGAAAGATCTACTTCACGGTGGGATCGGGCGAGGGCAACCCGACGCGAAGCGACGACCTGGGCTACTCGGGACTCGCCGCGGCGCTTGAAACCGAGGGCTACCAGCTGGGAACGCTGGTCACGGCTTCCATCCAAGAAGTGCCCCCGGACGCAGCCGCGGTGATTTTACTCGCCCCCGAGCGGAGGCTGCGCCCGGAGGCCGTCGACGCCCTGCGGCGCTACCTCGAGGAGGGCCGCGGCAGCCTGGTGGCGTTTCTCGCCCCGTGCCGAAACAGCGGCGTGGAAACACTGCTCGCCGAGTTTGGCATCGCTTCTCCCGATGCTCTCGTGGTGGATCCGGCCTCGGGACCGGTGGAAGGAGACGCGCCGGGACTCAACCCCCTGGCCTACAGCTACGAGCAGCACCCCTCCACCCGTGGGCTCAACTCCAATCGAATGACCTTTTTCCGGCACAGTCGATCCTTCAAGCTGACCAAGCCCCGGGTCGAGGACAAGCTGACCTCCCCGGTCTACGCGAGTGCCCGCTCCTGGCTCTACGACGACGCCTGCTCCATCGGCGGACGGACCGCTCCCGAGAAGCCGGCCGACGTGCGCAGCGACTACCACCCGCTCGTCGTCACCGGCGAATACGAACGCGCCGGAGGAGAGACCCGAATCGCCGCGTTCGGCAACGTTGACCTGGCGTCCAACCGCTATCTCCGGTCGCTCTACAACCTCGACCTGGTCATGAACACCGTCCACTGGGCCGTGCAACGCGAACCGTCGATCACCCTCCGCCCAAAGACCGGCGGCCTGGTGCAGTTTCCGGTGCCGCTCCAGAACTCGATGCAGGCGTTCTACAGCGTCGGCCTGCTGGTGCCCGAGATCATCCTGCTCGTGGGCGGGTGCGTCTGGCTCCGGCGGCGGAGCGCGTGAACCCCGACCGCACCACTCTTCTTCCCTAGTCGGAGCCGTCGGGAGCCTGGGTCGCCAGGGCGATGCCCTTGGCTCCCGCCTGCTGAGCGAGATCGAGGATGTTGACGGCCTGCCCCAGCAGAACCCGGCGATCTCCGCGCAAGATGACGACCTTCTGCGTCGCGATCTCCAACGAGCGCTCGAGCGCCGGCAGCAGATCCTCCTCGGACACCACCCGGTCGTTGACCTGGATCTGGCCCTCGAGATTCACGGCAACCGTCACCCCGTCCGGGGTCTCTTCGCTCTCGGCGGCCGTGGGAAGATCGATGTTCTTCCCCTCGTCCTGCATCACGGTCGTGGTCACCATGAAGATGATGAGCAGAACCAGGAAGATATCGGTCAACGGGGTTACATTGATCTCGGCAACGATGCCTTCGGCGCCATCGTCACCCCCGCCGTCGCTAGGAAGAGACGAGATCGCCATTCGCGCCTCCCGCGGACTCCTGCGACGACTCGACGAAGAGCAAGGCTTGAACCAAACGCTCGCAAGCCCGGGCGTAGGTCGCGGCGATCGCCCCGATTCGCACCTGGAGATAGTTGAAGAGCAGGAGCGCCACGATGGCCACCCCCAGCCCTGCCGCCGTCGCAACCAGGGCCTCGGAGATCCCCTGGGACACCACGGCAAACCCACTGGCGCCGTGGGTCGCCATGTCGCTGAAGGACCGGATGATGCCGATGACGGTGCCGAACAACCCCACGAAGGGGGCCAGCGAACCCGTGGTTCCGATCATCCAGACCCCGCGCCGCAGGGCGGCGACTTTTTCCGCCCGCAAGGTCGCAAGCACCCGTTCGAGATCCTCGACGGCCACGTGGGTCCAGTTGAGTCCCTCTAGAAATACGGCCGCGACGGGCGTCGTCGAATCTTCGCAGGACTTGCGGGCCGCGGAGAGGTTTCCCGCCGCGAGGGCATCGATCACGCTCGTCGCGACTTCGCGGGTCTGGCTTTCCATGCCCCGGAACACCCACAGCCGTTCGAAAAAAACGGCGATACTGATGACCGATCCGATCGCCAACGGGACGTTCGAAAGCCATCCCATCTTGATGAGTTCATATAGGTACTCGGCTGTATACATCGCGGCCGCGCTCTTTCTTTCAAGAGAAGCCCGGGGGCTCCGTCGTCGCTCCTAGACACTCCGGGCCCTGCGCCTCGGGCGGCGTAGAGTATCCGACAGCACCCGGGGTTGCCGCTCTCCTGCACGATCGCTTCGGATCGCCGGACCCGGGGGCTCGTTGACACTCCCGGGCCCCTCTCTTAGCATCGAACCGCCCAGTCGTCTGCGGTGAGAAAGCCCACGACCCTCGATTTTCGCGCCCCCGGCACTCGTACACTGGGCGGCCTGGGGCCGAAATCGGAACCGTTGGCGTTCGGGCCGCGTCTACCCGACTCCGAGCGCTATCCCGACGGGCCGCGAGAAGGACAGGATCAACGGGCCACGGATGAGCGAGCCGACGAGTCGCATCCGCCATCGAAGACACCGGCGTCGAACGATGCTCCACCTGGAGAACGTCTCGCGGGTAATGGGGACACCCCCGGGCCTCGCCACGGCGGGCGCCGGGCACGCGCCGCAGTTGGGGATGCCGGACCCCTCCGATACCCGGAGCGCGTGGATCTCCGGTTCTCTCTCGCTCGCGGTTCACGCCCTCCTGATCGGGGCCCTCGCGATCTTTGCCTGGTTGAACCCCGAAGTCCTCGAAAAGGTGATTCCCGTGCAGATCGTCCGAGAACTGCCCGGATCGAACGAAGAACCGGCTCCGAAGACCCTCGCACCGCGACGCGCCGCCGTGGCCCAGAACATCGCGCCGCGCCAGGTCACCCAGGCGGTCCGTCCCGCGGTGACCACGGTCTCCGCCGAAACCCTGCAGATGGCCCAGGTCGACCTCCAGGCCGCCCCAACCCAACTCGACCGCCGCGCCGTAACCGCCCAACGCGTGACCGTGGGGCGAGCCGTCGAGGGGGTCCAGGCCAATGTCAGCAATCTCGCCATTGCCTCGCCGGTGGCCGTCCGCTCGGGGGCCATCCGCGCACCGGTGGCCGCTGCGGTGGGACCGGCCCGGATCGATACCTCGGCCCCCAGTGCGCCGGCTCCGGCCTTCAATGCGACCTCGGCTCCGGTCGTGCCCCAGGCGCGCAGCGCCGCGTCGCTTTCCAACGCCCAATTCGCGGCGGACGCCCCCAGCGGCATCGGGGTCGCCACCGAGGTTTCCGATCGCTTTCTCTCGGGCGGGGGGACCGGCGGAAGCGGCAAGGCCGTGGGCGTCGTGCGCTGCGACGAAAGCGCATTCGTTCAGCGCTACTACGCGATGATTCGAGACCGCACCATGACGCGCTGGGAAGTTCCCGACGGAACGCCGGACCGCGCCAAGGTCGTTTTGCGATTCCGACTCGACGACTCCGGGTCGGCCAGCGACGTGGCGTTCGTCGAAGCCGCGAACACCGAACTGGGAACCAGTGCGGTGGCCGCACTCCGGGAGGCCTCGCCGTTCCCTCCTCTCGACTCCAACACGCGCTGTATCAGCGAAAACGAACTCCGGGCGATCTTCACGGTTCCGGAGGCGTGAACCCGTGGAGAGAACCTTCGTCACTGCCGTTGGGGTACTCGCCCTGAGCCTCTCGTTCTCCACCGTTGCCACCGCGCGCGACGAATGCCCGATCCAGGTCTACCACTACGACGAGAACGAAGAACTCGCCGAGGGGCACAAGGACACCGATCGCGACTGCCGCTCCGACCGCATCGTCTACTACGAGTCCGGCTCCGCGGTACGCGCCGAAGAGGACAGCGACCTCAATGGGCGCATGGATGCCTGGACCCAGTTCCAGGCCGACGGCCGACCGCACCAACGCGAAGAAGACTCCACCGGCGACGGCGTAGTCGATCGATGGATCGAATTCGCAAACGGAGAGCCCCGGACCCAGCGCGACGATCGAAACTCCGACGGCCAGGTGGACGCCACCGCAACCTTTCGCGACGGCCACCCGGATTCGCTTCAAGAAGACACCAACTTCGATTCGAAAACGGATCGCTGGACCACCTACCAGGACGGGAAACCGCAGCACGTCGAACAAGACCGCGACTTCGATGAACGGATAGACCTGAAGGCGCTCTTCGACGCGCAGAACGTCCTCCTCGAAGAATCCCAGGACACCACCAACGACGGACTTCTCAACCTCCACATCTATTTCGTCGACGGAAAACGCGACCGCGTGGAAGAAGACACCCGGGCCGACAAAAAGATCGATGCGATCACCCGCTACGCGGGCGAGAGCATCCAGGCGCGCGAAAGCGACACCAATGCCGACGGACACTTCGACACCGTCTCGACCTTTGAAGGCGGCATCGAACGAACGCGAACGCGCGACGAG
>JAZAOF010000103.1:0-5239 GCA_036228265.1 Myxococcota bacterium
GCGTCCTGCCCGCCTGACCCCGGCCCTGGCTTGCTGACCCACGGCCGGGTTCTACACTGCTAGCCCCATCCAGATCTGCCGTGGAGAGCGCAACCAACATGGACATTCGAGACGGGTTTTGCGAAGCCGTGGGCCACACGCCTCTCATCCGGCTGCGCAAAGCATCCGAAGAGACGGGCTGCAACATCCTCGGAAAGGCCGAGTTCCTGAATCCCGGCGGTTCGGTAAAGGACCGAGCCGCGCTCCACATCGTGCTCGATGCCGAAGAGCGGGGCGATCTCCAGCCCGGGGGCGTCGTCGTCGAAGGCACCGCAGGAAACACCGGGATCGGCCTCGCTCTCGTGGACAATGCCCGCGGATACCGCACCGTGATCGTGATTCCCGAAACCCAGAGCCAGGAGAAGAAGGACATGCTTCGTCTGTGCGGCGCCGAACTTCGCGAGGTGCCCGCGGTTCCCTTCAAGAACCCCGACAATTACGTCCACGTCGCGGAACGACTCGCGGAGGAACTCGCCGCATCGGAACCCCATGGAGTTCTCTACGCCAACCAGTGGGACAACCTCTCGAACCGCAACGCTCACGTTCGAACCACGGCCCCGGAAATATGGGAACAGACCGAGGGCCAGGTCGACGGCTTTACCTGTGCGATTGGTACCGGCGGCACGCTTGCTGGAGTCGGAATCGGCTTGAAGGAAAGGAACAAGAACATCCGAATTGCCGCAGCCGATCCCCATGGAGCGGCGATGTACAGCTACTTCAAGCACGACGAACTGAAGGGTGAGGGGTCGTCGATCACGGAGGGGATCGGACAGGGACGAATCACCGGGAATCTCGAGGATGCTCCCGTCGACGACGCTTATCGAATCTCCGACGAGGAAGCCCTTCCCATCGTATTCGACCTGCTCGAGGAGGAAGGCCTCTGTCTTGGCGGATCCAGCGGCATCAACATCGCGGGAGCCATCCGCATGGCGAAAGACCTCGGCCCCGGTCACACCGTGGTCACCGTGCTCTGCGACCTCGGAACCCGGTACCAGTCCAAGCTGTTCAACGTCGATTTTCTCCGGGAGAAGGGCCTGCCGGTCCCCCACTGGTTGGCCTGAGCCCGACCGGGGTTTTCCCGGCAATGATGGCGATTCCCCCCAGTTGGAACCGCCCAAAAAAGAGGGCGACGCCCGGCGCGGGTTGGTGGTAGGCTGAGTACCGCCCGTGGATTCATGGGCGCAGGCCGGGGCCCCGGGGAATCGGCCACCGGACCACGAAGCCAAGGACACAAAGGATGAGGGGTGGACTTCCGATGCTCGCACGAACGCTCGCAATTGCGGGACTGATCGCATTCATCGCGCCAGGCGCGCTAGCCGACGACGAGGACAGCTTCGTGCGGGAGGCCGGCTACCTGGCAATCTCGGGCGTAGGTGCATTCGAGCAGATTGGCAAAAGCCTGGAGAGAGAGGTCAACCCGAGCGACGGCGGGGGCTTGAGCGTCCGCGCTGGGTACCGGATGTTCCGTTACGCGTCGATCGAAGTCGAAGGCGAGTGGGTCTACGAACTCGGATCGGGACTGAAGAACCCGTACAACATCACCTGCAATCTTCGCTTCTACTACCCCATGGGCCCCCAAGATCGGATCCAACCGTACGCGATCGGTGGAATCGGGGTCAGCGTGCCCAACGTAAACGGCGACAACCACGTTACCGGTGGCTGGCGCGCGGGAGTCGGGGTCGACTACTACATCAACGAGCACTGGTCCGTCGGACCGTCGGCTTCGTGGGTCTCGACGGTTTCGAACGACCCGGCGCTCGCCTACGTGTCCGTGCAACTCGGCGTGCAATACCTCTTCGGAGCCAGCGAAGACGAAGGCGGCCTGTAGGTCGCCTAAAGCAGTGGTTCGGGGTGGTACCCAAGAGGGTCCACCCAGGTGTAGCGCGCCGGTCCCAGGACGAGACTCTTGAACGGCTCCGCAATATCCGTGGGCCGCGTGATGACGACAATGGGCGCGTAGGCGACGAACGTCACGAAACCCGTGACGGTCATCAGCAGACCCAGTGGGCGCAAAATGAGCGCGTCCAACGCAGGCTCGACCTGCCCCTGGGCGTCGTAGTTCGGACCGAGGGGTCCCGGCTCGGCCATCGCCGCCGGGGTCAGAAAGAGGCTCACGGCCACGACAGCCGCCAAGGGCGAGAAGCGGTGCACTCGACGCATCGAAAACTCCTTGCTGTCGGAGATCTCAATCGGAAGGATTGTTCGCCGACGGACGGATGCTCGTTATCGTCCCGAGGGCCGCGACACTGTAATGGTTTCCCGCCTCCCAAGAGGCTGAAGCGGCCCGCCCCCGGTTGGCCAGGAGAAGTTGACAACCGACCGGTCGGTCGGTATTCTGAAGTCCTTGGGTCGTGGAAGCCCAAGAATTCCCTCCCAGGAGAACCCTCATGTCCCAGAGCCTGCCCGTCCCCACTCCCAGCGCCGCCCAGAACCTTGACGACGAACTCGAAAGCATCCTGACCTCGTTCGATTCGAATTACGTCTGGAACTACGCGAGCGTGAAAGACGGGCTGCGGGATCTCTACGAAAAGGCCAAGCGCGACCAGTGGAACTCCACCACCCAGCTTGCCTGGGATACCCCCGTCGAACCCGAAGGCGGAATCATGCCCGCCCCGCTCAACCCCCTAAACGGATTTGCTCCCTTCGATCGACTGGACGCCAAGGAGCGCGCGCGCCTGGACCACGCGGGGATCGCACTTCAGCTCTCCCAATTCCTGCACGGCGAGCAAGGGGCGTTGATCGTTGCATCGCAGCTCGTCGCCGCCACGCCGTGGATGGACGCCAAGTACTACGCCGGCACCCAGACAATGGATGAAGCCCGCCACGTCGAGGTTTTCAGTCGCTACGTCCACGAGAAACTCGAATGGGAGTGGCCGATCAACGACGCGCTGAAGGAACTGCTCGACGCGACCATCATGGACTCGCGTTGGGACATCAAGTACCTCGGCATGCAAATCCTGATCGAAGGGCTGGCCATGGCCGCTTTTGGAAACATGTACCAACTGGTGCAAGAGCCCCTGCTGAAGGACCTTCTCAAGTACGTGATGAAGGACGAATCCCGGCACGTCGCCTTCGGCGTCCTGTCTCTCAAGGACTACTACGAAGACATGCCCGCCAGCGAACTCGCCGACCGCGAGGACTTTGTCATCTACGCGTCCGAACTGATGCGAAACCGCCTCGTCGGAACCGATATCGCCGATGCCATGGGATGGGACCGGAAGGCCGTCACCGAGCACACCCTCAATTCGGAGAACGGCCGAGCCTTCCGCGCCATGCTCTTCATGCGCGTCGTGCCCAACCTGAAAAAACTGGGTGTGCTCACCCCCCGGGTCCGAAAGGCCTTCACCGAACTCGGAATCATCCAGTTCGAGGACGTCGACACCGACTCCCTCGATCAGCAGCTGGGTTTTCTCTAGGCGGATTCTTCCAGAAACTCGATGATGGCAGCCGACTCGTGCAGCCAACGGGGGGCACCTGTCGAATCATCGATTCGCAGGCACGGAACGGTCTCCCGACCGGTCGCCGCCTGGAGGTCGCGGCGAGCGTCCGCGTCGGTGTCGATGTCTCGCAGTTCCACCTCGATCCCGAGGTCAGCGATCCGACGTTCCACGCGCGCACAGAACCCGCACCAGGATGTCCGATAAAGACTGAACTGCGCCACGCAAATCTCTCCCCAAAGTCGAAAACACTATATCGAGCCGCCCCGCGATGCCCCTCACCCGGAAGCCCAGAGCTCCTTGACGGCGCGGGCGACGAGTTCGCGGTCGTCCTCGCGATCGGCTTTCGCACCCTGGGGCTCGTGGCTCTCAAATCGACCCGCCAGCCCTCTCTCTACCAGGTCGAAATGCATCCGGTCGAGATTTCGGGCGGGTCGTACGTACCCCTGTTCGATCCAATGGTCGCACAGCGCCCCAACGCCCGGAAAACGTTGGCGGCCTTTGTCGCGATAGGCCACGGCCTGGCGGACCACCCACTCTCGACCGTAGTGAAGCGCGCGAAAACTGGAGCGAACCGGCAGCGAGAAGATCCACACGGGCTTTCCCGTGGAGCAGGCTTCCATGAGCATCGACTCGCTATCACCGGTGATCACGAAGGCATCGGCCAGGGCCAGGTACCCGAGGTACGGATTCGCCTCGTCGTTGGGCGACCACCGATGAAACCGCGTTACCGGCGAGAGGGCCTGCTCCAGGATGTCCCCCACCGCGGGAGACGTTCGGCGACTCACCGAAACAAGCAGCGAAGCGCCGGTCTCGCGAGCCATCTCGGAAACCGATGCGCCCAGGCGACGGGCCGTATTTTCATCGAGTCGGTATTGGCCGGAGTTCCCCCCCACCAGGAGGGCCAGTAGCGGACCCGGTGATCTACCGCAGAGCGTTTCACGCCAGCGCTCTGCCTCGGCTTCGAGTTTCGAGGCGCGGACCCGGTGAAGCGGACCCGTGATCTCTACCCGGTGAGAGTGGGGCCGCTGGCGGGTGTACGCGGGCGTTACCGCCAGGTCAAAGAGTTCAGCCCGGTCGGCCCCCTTGCGACCCAGGTGGACGAGCTTGGATCTCCCCTGGCTCTGGTGGCGGATCCAGAGCGCAACCGGAGCGTTTCGACGACCCGCTGCGATGACAAGGTCGGGCCACGGAGGTTCCAGGCTCGCGCGCGAGCCGGCATCGAGCCCAAGCACGGAAGCCCCCAGCCAGCGATTGTGAAGACGGGAAAGCGCGCCGAACCGGAGGTCGACAACCTCGAAAGGCCATCCCAGTGCCTCGGCCAATCCCAACGATTGCGTGGAATTTCCCGGACGGTCGTCCAGGAGAACCCAGACTCGGGGCCTCTCGCGAGATTCCGTCCCCGCTCCGCTTTCGCTGCGTGTCTCGGAGTCCGACACCCTGCCCCCTCGGTCCCCATCCACGAAACACCGAAATTATCGCGTCGTCGGGACCGCTGCCGGTCCGAAGACTCCAGGTGCGTGGCCAATCTCCATAATGCCCCCAGGGGGAGGGCTTTCTAAGCGCGTGACACCCATCACCGAGCGTTCGCTTCGGCTGGGCGTAGTGCATCCGGTCCGGGGCTGCTATTTAAGCCCCGTCGCGTGATGCGGCTGCGGAGGAAATGAATGCGGATTGGCGACGTTCCGGTCGGAAGCGGAGCCCCCCTCGCACTCATCGCCGGCATCAACGTCATCGAGACCGAGCAGGACACGCTCGACTGC
>JAZAOF010000104.1:0-12215 GCA_036228265.1 Myxococcota bacterium
TTCAAGGGCCCGGGTTCCGGCCTCTCGTGCCATGTCCGGGTAGTCCCAATCCTTGGACCCGGGTTTTTCAAACTTCGTCATGCCAACGCCGACGACGTAGACCTTTCGGCTCATGGGGGATGTTCCTTCCGTGCTGATGCAAAATCGGCGAGTGCCGTTTCGGGGAGGGTTTGACGGGCGCGTTTTTTCTGGGGGAGAGGCCGAACGTTAGCACGCCGTTCGTTTTTCGCGCCGACGGTGCCGCGGAGCCGGGTTGGCTTGGGGTAGACTGGGCTCCCGGAGTGGAGGCGCTTTCCGCCGCCAGGAGGGCCCGCGTGGCAACCGTTTTCAGCCGCATCATTCACGGAGAACTTCCCGCGCGATTCGTCTGGAGCGACGAGCGCTGCGTGGCCTTCCTCTCCGTCGCTCCCCTCAAGCCCGGCCATACGCTGGTGGTACCCCGGGCGGAAGTGGATCACTGGCTCGATCTCCCCAGCCCCGAGATGCAGCACCTGGCCCACGTGTCCCACTGCGTGGGTCGCGCCATCCAGGACGAATGGCAACCCGTGAAGGTCGGGACGACGATTCTCGGCCTCGAGGTGCCCCACGTGCACATCCACGTCGTGCCGATTTGGGAACCGCACGATCTCGACTTCGGCAACGCCGATCACGCCGCCCGAGGCGAAGATCTCGACGATGCGGCGCGACGCTTGCGGGGCGCCTTGCGGCGACATGGCCACCCGGAGACGGCGGACTGATTCAGCCGGCGATGAGTGCGCCGCCCTCGATGGGCAGGACGTGTCCCGTGACGAGGTCCGGTCCGTGGATCAAGCCGACGATGGAATGCGCCACGTCGTCGGGCTGGCAGACCTGCTTCAGGGGAGTCCTCTCCTGGACGGCATTCTTGATGCCTTCGTAGGCCGCTCCGAACCCTTCGGCCAGCCAGGATCCGTCGATGAAACCCGGGGCCACGGCGTTGACCCGAATGCGCGGGGCCAGCGCCCGGGCGAGGGTCACGGTCAAATTGTTGAGCGCGGCCTTCGACGCGCAGTAGGCAATCGAACTTCCGGTTCCGGCCAGGCCGGCGACGCTCGAGGTCATCACGATTTCGCCGCCGTCGCCCTCTTCCAGGGCTCCGCGTGCTGCGCGCGAGCAGAAAAAGGCTCCCTTCACGTTGACCGCAAGAATCCCGTCCCAGTCGTCCCCCGACAGGCCATCGAGGTCGGCGTGGTTTACGAATTTCGTGGTCCCCGCGTTGTTGACCAGCACGTCGAGGCGACCAAATTCCCGCACGGCGGTTTCGACCATGTCGCGGCATTGGGGGTCGTCGGCGACGTCTGCCCGGTGGGCGAACGCGCGCACTCCGAGAGCTTTCGCTTCGGCCGCCACGGCTTCTGCCCCGTCCTTGGAACGGCTGTAGTTGGCCAGAACGGAGCATCCGAGCCGCGCCAGGCGGAGGGCGGTGGCTGCTCCGACACCGGTTCCGGCTCCGGTAACGATGGCTGCTCTTCCTTCGAGTTCCATGGGTCTTCTCCGTTGGGTTCCAGGGGCGGCGCAGGGTATCACACGCGTTTCAGCGGAGGACGCCCTGGCGAACGAGGCGCACGAGCACCGGGAGGCCCAGGAGAATCGGGTGCTTTCGCTGCCGGTCGGTCACCTCGACCTTTTGTCCACTGTGGCGTTCTACCTTCCATAGGATGTAGGGCAGCCAATCGCCAAAGGTCGTGGCGGACTTGAGAAGCCGAACAAAGGCGAGACCTTTCGCGATGGGGCGCGCCAGGTGCCACCGCCATCGACCCCAGGAAATCGCGAATTGTCGCCGATGGGTTTCTACCGCCCCGCCGCGTTCCTCCACCGAGTCCAGCACCCCCTCGGAGGCGAGGACCCTCAGGGCGAGCCGAGCGATCTCGTCGTAGCGCCGTGCGTCGACTTCGTAGAGTTGGCGGATGGTTTCCGGCTGTTCCCCGCGCAACTCGGCCGAATACGTACGCCGCAGGGCTTCGTGCCACAGGGCTGCGAGGGAGTAGCGTTGGCGAGGTCCGTGGGCGGGCATGAACACGGAGAGGCGCTGGACCATCGTGATGCACGCCTGGCCGAGCCAGGCGTAGATCTGCGACCGGGACTGTGGCTCTCGCGCCCAGACGAGCAGGGAGGGTTGCGCAAAACGCGCCCAGACATAGGGGTGAAGGCTTCGCGGAGCGGTGGTTCGGGCGAAGTCCTCGACCGAGATCACGGCGTACTTGGCCCGGTAGACGCGTTCCGCGTCGTGGGCTTCGAGATAGAAGACGTTGGGCGGGAGGACCCAGTTCAGAAAGCGGAGACGGAGCCCCGGGTACGCGGCGCGGTAGGAATCGACGAGTACGTAGAAATCGTGGACGCCTTCCTCGACACCCCGACGCAAGCAAGACCCGTAGAAGAGGATGCCGACGACGGCCCCCGCGTGCTTTGCACGAATGGCGTCGACGAGGACGGTGGCCGATTGGGAGGGAGTCCCCTCCTCGTGCTCCCGGGCGATCGACTCCAGGAGTTGCGCCTCGGGATTGCCGTCCAAGGAATCAGGCGCGGGCGAAGCGGACGCGGTCGTGAGCCGTCAGTGAGACGATTTGCTCGGGCTGGGGGTCGAAGAGTTCACCATCGATCGTGAAGCCACAGTCCATGTGGAAGTCGGCGCGCGCCGCGTTCTGGCTCATGTAACCGGTTTCCGGTCCAACCCAGGAGGCCGGGCGACCGCGCAGGCCCCGGGGTGCGGCGAGAGCCAGTCGGCGCGCTCCAGTGGCGATCCCCGTGGCTCGAATGCCGCCGGGACCTTCCCCCCAGAAGGGATTCATTCCCGCGAAGAGCCGGTCCAGCGTGCTCGCGATGAGAAGGGTGTACTCGGCATGGGGGGCCGGTTTTCCGTCGAGCAGGAGGTCGACCTTGTCGGGCCTCAGCACGCCCCCGTGGTCGCCCAGGGCGGCTCGGAAGATCAGGCCAGCGGTCAGTGCCGTGGATCCCATCACCCCCTGTCCCCTTCGGGCGGGGAAGTGCTTGTGCGCCAGGCAGACGGCCCGGTAGATCATCCCGACGCCGAAGAACATGCCGTAATCGGCCTGTCCTAGGGGGCCATGCTCGACTCGCAAAACCCGCCGGGTCGAGAGGCGCTCTTCGATGCGGCCCGTTTTCACGGCCCGGATGATCTCCTCCAGACCTCGGACCGGATCCTTGTGGGCACCGAGGTCGCAGGCGCTCATGTTGGTCCGTCCCCCCCGGAGCGGAGCGATCGTCGGTACACGGTCGCCGAACGCCCGGTTTCCGAGGATCTCCGTCAGGGTGTGGGTCAGCGTGCCGTCGCCGCCGTTGACGACGAGAATCTCGATGTCCTGCCGGGCGAGTTCACCCAGCGCTTCGGGCACAGCGGCTGCGGCGGTCGTCTCGACAGAAGCGACCTCCGGAAAGCCCTTCAGGAAATCCAGCAATCGGGCAGTGCGCTGGGCATTTCGCCCTGCGCGTAGATTGCTAAGCAGGCCAATTTTCACGAGTTCTCCTCGAGGTTCGAACGGGGCAGAGACGTTTTCTCAGCGATTGCGTCGGGGGCTGACTAAGGACGCATGAATGTCAGCGTGGTGATCCCGGTTCCCAGCATCTGAATAGGGGGTCGGTTCGAACAGGCGCGAAGCGTAACCTCAAATCCCGAGGTCGCCCACACCCGGTGCGGCTTGATCCTGAGGCCCACCAGCCAGCGCATTGGCTGGGGTAAAGCCTCTAGGGGGTCATTCTGTAGCAACGGGCGTGAAAGTGCCGCAAACGCGTCTAGACATGTTCCGAACCAATGAATTCCCGCGGGGACAAAATATTCAGGCCTCGAAAGGCCGCTGAGCGACCCGGCGAGGCTGGTCTCGAATCCCGCCAGCGACCGGGGGTTCGAGTCGGAGTTCCGGGCCAGCAGCCAGTTCCAGCGGCGGCCTTCGCCGTTGGCGAGGTCCAGCACGTAGAGCGCGTCGTCGGCCAGGGCGTGGAATTCGATTCGGTGGGGCGCCAGTTCGCTCTCGTCGTCGCTCATCCACGTGTGGATCATCGAGATGTGCCCGGTGGCGGACTGCGCCTCGGTCATGCCGGGCATTTGGAGGGTGCCGGTGACGCGGGCACCCAGGGCCAGGACCTCGAGGTTGTAACCCTCGGGCAGCGTACCGGCGGGAGGAGAGGGCAGGGACTGGGGCGCGAAGCGGAGGTCGATCCGTGCCTTGTCTTTGTCGATGAAGAGCCGATACAGGGGTTCGTGAAGATCGAGGTGACTGGTACCGATATCGAGGCGTCGACGGTCGTCCGAGAGTTTCCAGTACGGACGGAATCGACCATTGGAGAACAGCACGTCCTGGCCGTCGGGTTCCACCACGTGGCCCAAGACTACGGCGTTCCGATCGCCGGGCCCGAAATCGGTCACGATAAACCGCACCATGATCCAGTGGCCCGAATCGAGTCGCACGGTGATTTCCCAGTGCTCGGACGCGGCACTGCCGCCAGGCAGTCGCGCAGACGGGTCCGCCAGGGCCGTCGGCTCGGCGGGTTCTGCCGCGGTCGAAGGAGCCAGTGCCATCGCGAGCGCGAGGCCAAGGCTCCCGGATGCGCTCGCGAAGCGAGACGCGGCTCGCTTCCAGGTCAACGCTCGAGGCCCTCTTCGTGCCACGGACGAATCGTCCGCCCTGTGAGCCGGGTCGCGGAGGCCTGGAGGACGCGCACCGTGGCGACCCCGAGGCAGGCGACCGTCCACGCGGCCACGGCGAGGTAGCCGAGCCCCGGCGCCAGCGCGATGCAGCCCAGGGTGAGAAGCAGCAGGTTCGGGTTACGGCGGGCCACGATTCCCCGAAAGAACGCGTCGAAGGGGCGCCATGTAAACATCTCCATGCCGAAGGCCGCCAGGAAGATGCCCTCCAGACTCCGGCCCACGACGTAGCCGCCGACGATGACGATCATCTGCAACTCGACGCCCGGCTGTCCGATTCCCAGCCCCACGGCGAAGGACCACCACCAGAACGGAGGGTGGACGAGGTCCAGGGCGTGATCGAGAAAGCCACCCAATCGGCTCGATGTCAGGGTGACTCGCGCCAACTTTCCGTCGACGGTGTCCAGGAATGTCATGGTCCAGGCACAGAGCAGTCCGAGCCCGAAGTCGCCCCGGGCAAAAAGCCAGATCACGGCGGCGGCGAGTGCGTAGCTGATCGCGGTGATGGTATTGGGGCGGACGCCCCAGCGGGCGAGAACGCGTACGACTGCCAGGGCTGGAGCGGGGAAAACGTGCTTCGTGATGAAGTCCGTGATGCCCTTGTAGGAAGCAGAAAATATTCTCTTTTCGGCTTCCGCGACCTGGTCCGGCCGGGCGGCAAATACGAACGCCGGGTCGAATTTGCGGAGCTGGGAGTTGTAGGAGGGGACCAACTCCTCGGGCGTGATCCGGGGAAGCTCGCTTGGAGCGTTCTCACGCACGGACTGGGCAGCGGCATCGAGATCACCGCGGGTGGAGGCGGCGAGCGCCTCCCCGCCGCTTTCGCCTCGGAAAACGAGAGCGTTGTCGGTTTCGAGGAGCGCCTGAACCAGCCTTTCATCGTAAAATGTGTCGGAGCGGAACACGACCGAGGGGCCGGGCGTGGACTCTGCTCGAGCGGGTGGCCACGAACGCAGAGGTCCGGCTCCCTGGCGCGCCAGGGTTCGCTCGAGTCGCTCTGCCGCGCTGAGGCCGAAAACCCGCGTAGGCGGCGTTTTTACCTCGCCGCCTCGCGGCGTGACGATCCAGGCGGAGGCGGGCTCGACGGGCGTCGGGTTCGACATGGGCCACCGGGCGGAGGGGAGATCCGCCGAGAAGAGAGGACAGGGAGCGGCTCAAGCTATCACACGGACCGGGGGTGAGATAGTTTCTGTCTTCCCTGAGGGACGGCCGATTTGTTCACCCTGGCACACGTTACCGACTGGCACGCGACGGACCCCCGAGGTGCGGGGTGGAAGCCGCTTCTCGGCAAGCGGGCTTTTGGCTGGCTTTCCTGGAAGCTGCGCCGGGGTCGGACTCATCGGCCCGAAGTGCTCGCTGCGTTGATGCGGGACCTCGATGGGCAGGCCCCGGATCATATCGCCGTGACCGGCGACCTGACGCACATCGCGCTCCCCCAGGAATTCGCCGAGTCCGCTCAGCAACTCCGGAACCTCGCCGAGCCCAGCCGAGTTGCTCTCGTTCCCGGAAATCACGACTGCTACGTGCGTGTCTCTCCGTCCGAGTCCTGGGATCGCTGGGCCCCTTTCATGGTGTCCGATGGGGCTTCGGACTCCCAGGCACCGCGGTCAGGCGAGTGGCCGACAGTGCGGGTTCGGGGGGAGGTTGCCCTGGTCGGGACGTGCAGCGCGGTGGCGACCCCGTGGTTCCAGGCTTCGGGAAGGCTGGGGGACGCACAACTGGACCGCCTCGAGGCCCTTCTCTTCGAACTGGGCGAACGCGATCTGTTTCGCGTGGTTCTTATTCACCACCCTCCACTCGACCACGACCGGTCTTCACGTCGCCGACTGCTCGACGCTCCGCGCTTGAGGGAGATTCTTGCGCGCGCCGGGGCCGAGTTGGTGCTTCACGGTCATCGTCACCGGACCCGGATCCAGGCTCTGCCCGGGCCGCGGGGACCCATTCCGGTGGTCGGCGCCCGTTCCTCCACGGATGTGGGCGAAGAAGAGGACAAGTTGGCGCAATACCATCTCTACCGGATTGAAAGCCGAGCGGATACAGCCGCCGGGCGGCCGAGAGCCGTGACGATGTCCGTGCGCGAGTGGGTGCCCGGGGCCGACCGCTTTGATGCCGAGGGGGAGCGGGTTCTCTAGCGGGGCTGTGACCGCAGTCGGTCCTCCAGGATCGCGCGAACCTGGTGGTAGTCGCTCAAGCGGTCGACGTCGATCGCGGCCTCGGCTTGGGGCATCTCGATGATGGCGACGCGCGCTCCGAGAATTCGAGAGACCCGGGCGCTCGCTTGCTTCAGGTCCAGGCGCCGGAGCAGGAAAAGCAGGAGGGAAAGCGGTCCAAAGCTTCTCACCAGGCGCCAGGGTTGCTTGCGGTGCTCTTCGACACGGCTCCAGAATTCGATGCCACGTCGTGCTGCCGGCGTTCGAAACACGAATAGGTTGGCGCCGCTGAAGCGACTTCCCCGCAGCGGAATGAAGGTTCGTTTCGTATCGGGAAACCGCCGCTGAATCACGCCTTCGGGGACGAGAGCGAGGCTGATGTCGGCGGCTTCTCGTTCGGCGGCTTCGAGGAAGTACTCGACCATCGGGGGGTCGAGCAGGGCGTGATCCGCGGTGGTGACCAGGAGTGGGAGTGTCGACGGGATGGCATCCAGGGCTTCCAGGACGCTCAGGCTGGGGGAGTCCGCGCTGGGGAGTACCTGCAACTCGCCGCGGTCGATTCGCCCTCCGAGGGTACCCGCGTGGGGGAGAAGTTCGGGCGCGTCAATGCTCGTCCAGATCTTCGAAATGGGTCGGGACGCTTCGAGTGCCTGGACGACACGCTCGAGCATCGGTGTTCCGTGGAAATCGAGTAGTGCGCGATGGCGTGCGCCGGTTGCCTGGGCGAGTTCGTCGCCGGCTCCCCGCCGTCGGCCTGCGAGGATGAGCGCATTGTGCGAGGGGGCGGTGGTCAGCGCGCCGCTCGTTCGCCCCGAGCTGGGTTGCGGGGGAGATGGGGGGGCGCGCTGGCGAATCGCTCCAAGGCAGAGCGAACGGCGATCAGGTCTTCCTGCGAGTCGACTTCTCCCCACCAATGGTCGCCAATGGCGAACGTTTGAATCTGGAGGTTGTCTGCGAGGGCGTTCAGGACGGATAGGTACCAGGCCCCGAGGGCCTCCGGGCTTCGGACAGCGGCATCCAGAGCCTGTCGGAACGTGTCCACACCGCGGCCTCGGAAGACCATGAGGCCGATGGATTCGCCGTCTACCGAAGAGAGATCGAGAGTCTTGCCCACGGCGCGCAAGCGCCCGTCCGCTTCCAGGGAGACCTTCATGTCGTCGTCGTCGTACTCGGGTTTGTGGTTGATGGCCATCGTGACCGGCGCGAGAGGGGTCGTCAGTAGCCCTTCGAGAACCGGAGGGAGAAACAGGGTGTCGCCGTTGAGCAGGACGAAGTCTTCAGTCATCGCGTGCCGAGCCAGCCAACAGGTGACTAGGTTGTCGGATACGCCGTAGAACGGGTTGTAGATGGTGTCGACCGAGAGGCCAGGAAACGACATGGAGTAGATCGCCTGCTCCACGCGGTCGGCTCCGAAGCCCACCATGACCGAGGCTCGAGTGACGCCGCACTCGGCGAGGCGCCGGAGCTGGTACTCGAGGGCCGAGATTTCGTGCTGAACCGGAATCAGGCACTTCGGGACCTCTTGCGTCAGGGGCAGCAGGCGCCGTCCCTGGCCAGCACTCAATATGATCGCTTTCATGGAGTCTCTTTCCTGGAGCTTCGAAGGCTCGCTTCCTGGCCGATCGCGGGATCGGCACTCGATCGGTCTCCGGATCGGTGCAGGGCAGCCTTCTGGGGAATGACGGTGTCCAGGGGGATGGGGCGCTAATTTACGCCAAGTCCAAATCCGGTCCAAGCCGGTCGCGGCGACGGCCGCCAGGGTCCACCTGGAGCGATCGCAACCACCCTTGAGAGGAGCCAGCAAAGCCGGTGCTCTATTCCGCACCCAAACATCGACGCCCCGGGGGGACTCTTTACCTCGCCTTGATCAAGGAGGTCGCCGTTCCCGGCCTTTTGTCGCTGGCCGTCTTCATCGCCCTCCTGCTGACCCAGGACCTGATCGCGTTCTCGGAACTGATGATCAACCGCGGTCTTGGCTTTCCCGGCGCTGCGGCGTTCATTTTCTTTCGGGTCGTCCCGCTGGTCGCAATTGCGCTGCCCTTTGCAACGCTCGTGGGCTGCCTGGTGGGACTTGGTCGAATGGGATCCGACCGCGAGCTCCTGGCCCTGGAGGCCAGCGGCGTCTCTTCGCCGCGCTTGTTGGGACCGGTTTTGCTCTACGCCACCGGGGTTTCTGTCGTCGGGTTGGTGTTGGCGTTGGCGGCGGCTCCCTGGTCGGCGCGTTCGCTCGAAGCTTCGCTCGCCGAGATTTCCCGGACCCGCCCGGGGGCCTCTTTGCAGGCCGGCGTCGTGAAGGAATACGGAGAGTGGAAGCTCACCGCCCGGGAGGTTTCGGCCGATGGCGAAGACCTCCGGGGCGTCCTCGTTTGGATGCCGAACCTGGGCGAAACGGTCTTCGCGAATCGGGGAAAGCTGAGACCCGACCCCGGTGGGGCCTACATCGAGCTTTTCGAGGGGTCGGTCGTTCTCGATCCGCGCAAGCGGCCGCGACAGATCCGTTTCGACAGCACGACCATGCGTCTCCCTCGCGAAGCCAGCGCGGTCGCCATCCAGCCGGGTCAAGACGTCGCCGGGTTTTCCCTGGCGGCTCTCGGGCAGATGGCCAGGGACCCTTCGGCTGATGCCGGGCGCAGTCGAAACGCGGAGGTCGAACTCAATCGCCGCTTTGCACTCCCCTTTGCGACGCTTGTCCTCGCGTTGCTGGCGGTTCCGCTCTTTTTTGGCCGAGCCCATTTTTCCCGGGCGGGCGGAGGGGTGATGGCCATCGTGGCTACGGTCGCCTACTACGCTCTGCTTCAACTCGGCGATGGGCTGAGTTCGAGGGGGTGGATCTCTCCGGGGCTCGGGGTGTGGCTCCCCAATATCGTGATGGGTGTCCTGGGGTTGGTTTCCGCGTTCCGCCTCACCCGGCTGTCTTCGATGGGCCGGCACTCGGATTCTCCCCAGGTGGTTTCTGCGGCGCGGGAGGGGAGCGCTGGCGTCCCGGAGGAGGCGATCCGTCCGGGGGGCGCCCCCCCGGACCGTCACTCCCAGCCGTTTCAAAACGCGGTCATCCGAACGCGGTCGCGAGCCTTGCCTCGGTACGTCCTGGTTCGGTTCTTGGAACTGGTTGGCGCGTGTTTCGCCGGCCTGTTGGCTCTCTATTTCATCGTCGACCTGATTGAGCGGGTCGATTTTCTTTCGGACTATCGACCCGATATCGTCCAGTTCGCGGTCTTTTACGGTTCGCGCTTGCCGCTGTTGGCCTCGCGTGTCGTTCCCATGGCGTTGCTCCTCGCCACGGCGCTGACGGTCAGCCTCCTGGTGGCCCGGGGAGAACTCGTTGGGATGCGGGCCAGCGGCATTCCGGCCCCCGTGGCCCTGGCTCCCGTGTTGGCTGTGTGCGCCCTCATCGTTCCCCTCTATTTTTTATTCAACGACATCGTTGTTCCAGAGGCCAACGCCTACAACCGGCAGATCAAGAACGAGGTCAACCGGGGCAAGAGCCGGGGAGCGAGCCCGGACGGCGCCTGGTATCGGCTGGGCCAACAGGTATACGAGGCCGACGACCTCGATTCCCGGGAGGGAACCGCGCGCAATGTCATCGTGTATCGGCTCGATGAGACCGGTCAGCCGACGAGCCGTGTCGATGCGCGCGATGCCCGTCACATCGGATCCGGGATCTGGCGCCTGGAGGATCCCATGCGGGTGGACTTTTCCAGCGACTCGATCCTCGAAGTCCCTGTCGCTCCCTTTGCTTCGCTGGGTGAAGGACTGGAGGTTCGAGTCGATACCCGGCACCTCTCCGCCGGGGAACTGGCTCGAGAGATCGAGGAAGTGGAAAGCAATGGCTACGACGCGACCGCCTTTCGAGTTGCGTACTTCACTCGTTGGGCCGCGCCGCTGGGGTGCCTGATTCTCCCGGCGGTTGCCCTTCTCTTCGCCGTGGGCGGGCCTCCCTTTCCAAGCGCACCGCTGACCATCGTGATGAGCGTGGTTGCGGCGGTCGGTTTCGTCCTGCTCACCGGTGTTTTCACCAGTCTCGGGAATGGCGGGATTCTGGGCCCCGCGGTGTCGGCCTTTGCGCCGGACGCCCTGTTCGCCGGGATGGGAGCCGCGTTGGGTTTTCGGCTCCGGAACCTTCGGTTGCGCTAGCGGTCGCGGGGCTCCGAAAGAGTGCCAACCTTTTGCTGAAGGGACGTGTCGATCGCGCGTACCTGGAGCAGCAGTGCGTCGAGCGTGGCGAAGTCGATCTGGCTGGGTCCGTCCACCGGGGCTGTCTCGGGGCTCGGATGGGCCTCGAGGAAGAGAGCGTCGATGCCGACAGCGACGGCGGCCCGCGCCAACGAAGAGACAAAGCGGCGATCGCCGCCTGAGGCCCCATCGGCTGCGCCGGGGTACTGGACGGCGTGGGTGGCGTCGAAGCATACGGGAGCGAAGTCCCGCATCTGGATCAGGGCCCGCATGTCGACCACGAGGTTGTTGTAGCCGAAGGCCGAGCCGCGCTCGGTCATCATGACCCCGCCCGTCCCATTGGCACGGACCTTTTCCACGGCATGCCGCGCGTCGTTGGGCGCCAGGAACTGGCCCTTCTTGATATTCACGGGCAGACCCGTCCTCGCGCAAGCGACGATCAGGTCGGTTTGGCGGCAGAGGTAGGCGGGGACCTGGAGGCAGTCCACGATCTCCGCCAGGCGCTTGGCCTGGTCGGGTTCGTGCACGTCGCTAATCAGGGGGAGTCCCGTCTCCTTCTTTACTTCGGCCAGGACATGGAGTCCCTCGTCCAAGCCCGGCCCCCGGTAGGCGCCGACCTGAGATCGGTTCGCCTTGTCGAAGGACGCCTTGAAGACCAGCGGCAGGTCATGTCGATCGGCGAGCGACTGGACCGCGCGAGCGCAGTCGAGCGTGTCCTGCTCGGTCTCGATGACGTTGATGCCGGCGATGAGTGCGAGGGGGGCTCCGCTTCCAACCGGAACGTCGCCAATCCGCATTCATTTCCTCCGCAGCCGCATCACGCGACGGGGCTTAAATAGCAGCCCCGGACCGGATGCACTACGCCCAGCCGAAGCCAACGCTCGGTGATGGGTGTCACGTGCCCAGGAGGCGTCCCCCCTGGGGGATAGAAGGAGAGTTGGGCACGTCCGTGGAATCTTCGGACCGGCAGCAGCCTCGACGACGCGATAATTTCGGTGTCTCGTGGATGGGGACCGAGGGGGCAGGGTGCCGGACTCCGAGACACGCAGCGAAAGCGGAGTGGGGGCGGAATCTCGCGAGACGCCCCGCGTCTGGGGTCTTTTGGACGACCGTCCCGGGAATTCCACGCAATCGTTGGGATTGGCCGAGGCATTGGGATGGCCGTTCGAGGTCATCGACCTCCGGTTCGGCGCGCTTTCCCGTCTTCACAATCG
>JAZAOF010000105.1:0-14035 GCA_036228265.1 Myxococcota bacterium
GAGCGTGCCCTTCTTCACGATCGTGCTGCGGAAGGGCTATGGACTCGGCGCCCAGGCGATGGCGGGGGGCAGCTTCTGGGCTCCCTTTTTCACCGTCGCCTGGCCCACCGGGGAATTCGGAGGCATGGGTCTCGAGGGAGCCGTCAAGCTGGGCTACCGCAAGGAGTTGGAAGCCGTCGAAGACCCCGCCAAGCGCGTTGAACTCTACGAAGAAATGGTCGCCCGCATGTACGAGCATGGAAAAGCGGTGAACGCCGCTTCGTACTTCGAGATCGACGGCGTCATCGATCCCGCCGAGTCCCGCACCTGGATTGTTCGCGCCCTGCGTTCGGCTCCGCCCACGCCCCCGCGCGAGGGAAAGAAACGCCCTTTCGTCGACACGTGGTAGTCGCCCGACTATCGGTCGTAGATGATGAACTCGAGAAGGTTCGCGTCGGGATCGCGAATGTAGACGCTGGTCCCCGGCCCACGGGCTCCGGGTAGCTCCACGGGCCCCCCCACGATTTCTGCACCAGCGCGATCCAGTGTCTCGCGGAGAGCGTCCGCGCTGCCGTCCCAGACGAAGCAGAAGTCACCGCACCCTGGAGCGGCAGTGGGGCCCCGAAGATCGAAATCCGGGTTCGTCCACATTGCAGGACAATGGAAGTTGATCTTCTGGTCGCCAAAATGGATGGAAAAGAACGGGACCCCCGACGCGCGCCATTGTTGGAGATCCGGAACCGAGAAACCCAGCGCCTTATAGAACGCGTTCATCGCCTCGGGGCGCTCGGTCGGAATAGCCACGTGATCGAAGCCTGCGATGGACACTCAGCGCACCGTCGAAGCCGGGCCAAAAGTCGCGCCCCGCACCTGTGCGGCCAATCCACGCCGCCCCCGGGTCATTGCTCGACCTCGAAACCCTCGAGGTCTCCCTGGGCGCGCCACTCTCTCAGGAGTTCGAAGAATTGCTGGGACGTACCTCCGAAGTTTCCTCCGAACCACCCCGGCCCCTCTCCCGGACGACCTTCGTTGTTGTAGTACCCCGGCGTACAGTTTCGACCGAAATCCTGGTTGGCATCGGCAAAGTCCTGGATCATTCCCACCCAAGCCGCCTCGGCCTCTTGCGATGCATCCAGGGTTCGAATGCCGCTCGCCATGGCCTTTTCGACGATGTAGGCGATGTGGCGGCTTTGCTCGGTGTACAACTCCATGAAGTTCGGAGTAATGGCGGACTGCATGCCCCCCATGAGAAACAGGTTTGGGAACCCCCGACTCGCGATCCCGTGGAAGGTCGATACGCCCTCGGACCACTTCGCGCCAAGGCTCACGCCATCGCGGCCCCAGATCTCGCAGCCCGCTCGGCGGGCGTACTCGGTGCCCACCTCGAAGCCCGTAGCCAAAACAAGACAGTCGAGATCGACCTCGAGACCGTCGACGACGACGCCGTTCTTCGTGATTCGCTCGACGCCCTTGCCCTGCGTATCGACCAGGGTCACGTTGGACCGATCAAAGGTCGCCAGGTAGTCGTCGTGAAAGCACGGGCGCTTGCAGAACTGCCGGTAGTAGGGCTTCAAGGCTTCGGCGGTCTGGGGGTCCTTCACGAACGTATCCACCCGCGCCCGGATCTGTTCCATTTTCTGGAAGTCCGCAAGTTCCACCTTCTCCGAAATCTCTTCCGCCGAGTTCCCCAACCCTCCCGTCATTTCGACCAACCCGGAAAGATTTCGGATGATGTCGGTCCAGCCGTCGGAAACCAGGTCGACTTCCTGGAACCCCCCCGAAACGAGAACACTGAAGTTGTCCACCCGATCCTGTTGCCAGCCCGGTTCGAGGGTTTTCACCCAATCCGGATCGGTCGGGCGATTTCCGCGAACATCAATGGACGAAGGCGTCCGTTGGAAGACGTAGAGATGTTCGGCCGACGCTCCCAGGTGAGGGATACACTGCACTGCCGTCGCGCCTGTTCCGATGATTCCCACGCGCTTGTCCCGTAGGCCGCTGAGATCCCCCTTCGAATCTCCGCCGGTGTACGCGTAGTCCCACCGGCTCGTGTGGAACGAGTGCCCCTCGAAGCTCTCGATCCCGGGGATCCCGGGGAGTTTTGGGCGACTGAGAGGGCCGATGGCCATGCACACGAAGCGAGCGCGAAGGGTATCGCCGCGATGAGTCGAAACGGTCCAACGGGCCGCGCCCTCGTCCCAACGAATCTCCGTGGCACGCGTTTGGAACAAGCCCGCGCGATAGAGATCGTAGTGCCTCGCAATCGCCTGGGCGTGGGAATAGATCTCCTCGCGGTAGGAGTACTTTTCCTTGGGGATGTATTTCAGCTCTTCGAGCAGCGGAAGGTAGATGTAGGACTCAATGTCACACTGCGCTCCGGGGTAGCGGTTCCAATACCAGGTGCCCCCATAATCGGCCCCCGTCTCGACGATCCGAAGGTCTTCAACACCCGCCTCGCGCAGCCGCACCCCGGCCAACATTCCACTGAACCCGCCGCCGACGATGACGACATCGGTTTCTTCGTCCAACAGCTCCCGCCGGAAGCCGGGGTCTCCGCCCGGATCGTCCAGGTAGGAAGCCAACTCCCCGGCGGCTTCCCTGTACTGCTCGTTGCCGTCTTTCCGGACCCGCTTGTCCCGCTCGCGCTTGTATTTTTCGCGAAGGAAATCCGGATCGAAACCGAGTTCCGCCGATAGATCCGCCGGAGACGATTCGTCGGCCACTTCCATTCCTCCAGACGACCGATGCCGCTGTTTCAGCTGTTTTCCTGCCAGTCCGCCAGCAGGCTCTCGATGGTGACCTCGAGCGCAACCTTCATGTCTTCATCGTAGATCTCGTAGAGAACACCATTGGAGCAGTGGTTGCCGAAGAACGCGATGCCGCCGGCATCCCCTCCTCGCTCCAGGTGCGGAAGGCCATCACCGACGGTGAGGGCGTAGTCGCCGGGACGCCTCACCTTGTATTCGCCCTGGCTTCCATCCGGATGGATGTCCCACAAATGCTGCTCACCGGCGAGAACGAGCACCGTGGTCGTGGACACGTGGCGATGGACGGGGCAGTGCCCCCCGTCACCCTCCCAACGCACCACCATGTCGAGAGTTCCCGCCTCTACGTCCGAACCGAGGATCGTGTAGTCGTGGCGAACCTTGTAGGAGAGGTCGGTTTCCCCGGTCACTTCGCGCCATCGGTAGCGCGCCGGATCAAAAAAGGGCTGGCTCATCGCGGATCCCTCCGTGGGTTCAATAACCATCGTGCAGTATTCCATGCCCCGTGTCGAACACGACTCGAGAGGGCAGAGGTTTCGTATCCGGAAAATCGCATCGGTGGCGACATCGCCCGGAGAGCACTCCGGGTGCCCCGGATCGGGAGACTCCTCCCGCCCGTCGACCGACACGGACCCCCAAGGATCTCCCCGGAGGCCGCTCCGTCGATGGTACACTGGCCACGGAAGATTCGAAGAGGAGAGAATTCATGAGTTGGGACCTGGTCATTCGAGGTGGAAGCGTCGTGGACGGTACGGGAATTGGTGCCTTCACGGCGGACGTGGCCGTGAAGGACGGACGAATCGCACGCATCGGCCGCATCCGGGAAAATGCCGACCGCACCCTGGACGCCGATGGATGCTGGGTGACACCCGGGTTCATCGATGTTCACACCCACTACGACGTACAACTCGACTGGGACCCCCTCGCGACACCCTCTTCCTGGCATGGCGTCACCACGGCGCTCGCTGGAAACTGCGGCTTCACGCTGGCTCCTGCAAAACCGAAGGACGTCGATTGGTTGGCCGGAATGCTCTCGCGCGTCGAGGGCATGTCTCGAGCCGCCCTGGCCGAAGGGCTGCGATTTTCCGGTGGCAGTTTTGGAGAGTATTGGTCGCGCTTCGACGGAAAAATCGGGATCAACGTGGGATCCTACGTCGGGCACTGTGCCATCCGACGCTGGGTCATGGGCGAAGATGCGTCCACCCGGGAGGCAACCGCCGATGAAATTTCCGCGATGCAGGATCTCGTACGCCAGGCGATGCGCGAGGGCGCCCTGGGGTTTTCTACTTCGCAGATCGAAATCCACGTCGGCGAAGACGGGCGACCCGTCCCCTCCAATCTCGCCAGCCCGGAGGAACTGCTCGCTCTCGTTTCGGTTCTCGCCGAGTTCGACCGGGGTGCCATCGAAATCATCCCCGCCAGCTTTGCCGAGGGCTACGACGCAAAAGACCGCGAACTTCTCTACGAGATGTACCGCGTATCCGGGCGCCCCATCGAACTCAACATCCTTCTGCCCAGCCGGGAACACCCCATGGGATGGCAAGAGACGCTTCATTTCTGCGAAGAAGCCTCGGCCCGGGGCGTGCGCATCCACCCGCAGTTCACGACGAACCAACTCGAACTTCATCTCAAGCTTTCCGATACGTTCGTTTTCGACGAAATGCCTGAGTGGCGCGCCGTCCTCACCCAACCCGACGCACAACGAAACACGAGCCTCGCTGACCCGGCGATTCGAAAACGTCTTCGCGCCGAATTCGACAGCCCCGAATCCCGCTCGGCCGCCTTCCAGTGGGATGGGCTCGAAGTGGAAGCCGTGCGAGACGCTTCGAATTCCAACTGGGTGGGGAAAACGGTGACCGAACTGGCCGAAGAGCGCGGCGGCGCCGACACGCTCGACACCTTTCTCGACCTGTGTCTCGAAGAAGACCTCGAAACCCAGTGGAGAACGCGTTCCGATGAGGTATCTCGCCAGTTCATCGAACACGTCGTTCGAACGGGAATCGAGAACCCACTGGTCATGCCGGGATCGAGCGATGGCGGGGCCCACCTGGCCTCGTTTACCGGTGCCGACTACACGACACGAATGATCACGGATTGGGTTCCCGAGGCTATCACCATCGAACAGGCCGTTTGGCGCAACACGCAGATGCCGGCCAACGTGCACGGAATTCGGGACCGGGGAGTTCTCCAGGAAGGCGCCTGGGCGGACGTGCTCGTCATCGACCCGGAGTGCCTCCGCGCTGGCGACGCCTACCTCGCTCGAGACTTTCCGTCGAACACCGAACGCTACGTGATCGACGCCGAAGGATACAGGGCGAGCGTGGTCAACGGCGAACTTCTCTACGAAAATGGAAACCACACCGGCGCATTGCCCGGCCACGTACTCCGGGGAGACTAACCGCTTCTACGGCGTCGCGAGGCGGTCGACCCTGGCTCGCGCTTCCTCTTTCGCCATTCCACCCTTTGCGAGCAGGTGAACGGCGCGGCGGGCGATGCGGTCGCGGGCGACACTTTCGGGAATTCCCCGGTAGGCCGCTGACGCCACGTCGGGATCGGCCTTCACGAGCGTCGCCAGCGCATGCCCCCGCTCCTGCAGCACGAATTGATCGGCCTCGGCTGTCGCGACCGCGGGCCACGGTTGCTGCACCAACGACTCCAGCACGCGAAGCGAGTGAGCACGAATCTCGCCCGAATTTTCAGGGTGCGAGATCACGGTGTCGATGGCCGCGAGCGCGATTTTTCGATGGGAAAGCGGCTGTGGCAACATTCCACCGCGGATATCACCGGGTTCGACGCTTTCGAGAGCCGCCGAGTCCAGGAAGAGACTTTCAAAACGGCCCAGAGCTTGTTCGGCCGCCTCGATCCGCTCTGGATCTCGCGCCATCTGTTCCTGGAGCGCGCGGCGCTCGGGCTCGGGCGTCTTCGGAAGAGCCGGCCGAACAAAATCCTTCGATGACGACGACCCGGAAGCGATCGTCCGTGTCCCAGGGAGAGCGGAAGCCGATTTCTCCCCGACCCGGGCCACCGGCGCCGGCGGGGCCTCTTCGTCGGCGCTCCACAATGCCATGAAGAAAACGAGCGCCAGGACGATGACGATTCCACCGCTCAGCAACGCTTTCATTCTACCGGCCCCGGGGTCATGCGATTCGCTCCCTGCCCGATCCTCGGTCTCCCGCAAAGCTCGGGGCCTCAGGAAGACGCGGCCCTTCGTTGGCGTCGCAAAATGCGCCGACTCCCCAGGGAAGCCAGGAAGAGGCCCAGCAGGCCCGTGCCCAGCGGACCCAGCGAGGGAACCGACCCGGTAGCGGGTGTGCTTTCCGAATCCAGGGGATCACTCCACGCGATGAGTTCCTCCTGGTCCGTATAGCCGTCATCGTCCGAATCGGGATCCGCTGGATCCGTTCCCAGGAACGCCTCGGCGTTGTTCCCGACCCCATCCGAATCCGTATCGGTCGTTTCGGTAGGATCGTTCGCAAAAGCATCCACGTCATCGCAAGCGCCATCGCTGTCGGTGTCGCCGCTGGTATCGTCGCCCGTGCAGAGATCAACAGAGTCACAACTGCCGTCGCCGTCGGAATCGTCGTTGGCATCTAGCGGGCAGGCGTCGGTGTCGTCGCAAACCCCGTCGCTGTCGGTATCGCCGCTGGTGTCGTTGCCCGTGCAGAGATCATTGGAGTCGCAGCTGCCGTCGCCGTCGGAATCGTCGTTGGCATCCGCCGGGCAGGCGTCGGTGTCGTCGCAAACCCCGTCGCTGTCGGTGTCGCCGCTGGTGTCGTCGCCCGTACAGAGATCGACAGAGTCGCAACTGCCGTCGCCGTCGGAATCATCTGTGGCGTCTGCCGGGCAAGGATCGATGTCGTCGCAAATCCCGTCGCCATCGGTATCGCCGGTCGATTCGTCGCCACTACACAGCGGCGGTTCCGGCTGAACGCACCCAGGAAGGATCGAAAGCACATTTTCCTGTCCACCGGCCCCGGTCTCGAATTGTTCGGGAACTCCCTGGAGAATCTGTGGGTTGGTGAACCCGTTGGTGGTGTCGAAGTCATACAGCTTGACATTGACGCCATCGAAGACCACCGCCTGGTTGGCGTTTGCGAAAGCGCGTTGGTTGTCTTCGGCATCGACGCCCACCTCGAATCCTTCCGGAACTCCCTGGATGACCTGCGGATTCGAAAATTTCCCAAAGAGAAAGTCATACTGGATAACGTTCAACCCGTTGAACAAGATGGCCTGGTACGGATTGATGAGGTCGAGCATGTCGTCGGCGCCGTCTTCGCCCGTGTCGAAGCCCGCGGGCATCTCGCCCGCCGACTGGCTCTCGCCCAGGTAGGTGAATCCCGACTGAACATTGAAGTCATAAAGGTGAACAGCATTCGAGTCGACGTAGATCGCCCGGGTTTCGAAGAGGAACGCCAGGTGGTTGTCCTGGCTCGTAGCTCCCTCCCATTCGAAAACCGGTGGGCTCCCCTGCACGTACCGCATGTTGCTGAAGCCCGTCGTGTGGTCGAAGTCGTAGACCCGAACGACCGTTCCGTCGTAAAGTACAGCCGTACACGTGTCGCCAGTCGATGGATCCGAAGGAGCCGACAGCGTGAAACCGAGCTGGTTGTCGCCGGCGGCGTCCCCGGTTTCAAAACCCGAAGGCTGGGGCACAACATCCGAAACAAATTCGAAACCCGTCGTGGGATCGAAATTGTACTCCTTGACGTTGATCCCATCCCAGAGCCAGGCGGTCGACGGGTCGACGAACATCAAGTTGTTGTCTTTTCCGGTTGAGCCCACTTCGAAACCTGTGGGGACCCCCTGGATGGATCGGGAGCCCGAAAATGTAGCCCCGTTGAAATCGTGAAGCGTGACGCCCGTGCCGTTGTACAAGACGGCCAGGTTCGAAATGGGAAAGTCCATCACGTTGTCTTCGGCCGTCGTTCCGTTTTCAAAACCGGCGGGGAGTTCGGAGAACTGCTGCGTGACTCCACGATCCGCGAAGCCTACGACGGCACTGAAGTCGTAGGTACTCACCGTAGTGCCGTTGTTCAGAACAGCCTTCCGGTTTCCGAAGAAGCCCAGTTGATTGTCTTCGGCGGCAGTGCCCGTCTCGAAAGAAGTGGGAAGGTCCTGGACGTAGTGTCCGCCACTGAAATTTCCGGATCCGGTGTCATAAACGACCACCCCGCTGCCATCGAAGAGAACGGCGTGCTGATCGACGTTCTTGGGCACCGAAAGGAAGATCGTAAGGAAATCCCCATTGCGCGACGCCTCGACAAGGGAGACGGTCAGGCCCGCGAGATCCGGAAGGGGAAAAGCAGCAAGCGCAGCCGCCAGCTCCGGAAACAGCGTCGGAAGGAAGGTCTGGATCACCCCGACGAAGTCGGTCTCGTTGACTCCGTAGGGGTTCGCGATGATTCCGACACCCACGACCGCCGGGTCGAGTGTTCCCAGGGAAAAGCTCATCTGCCCCGCTTCGTTGAGCCCGGCGTTCAGGCCGACCGCCAGGTCGACGACAAAGGAGAGGTGGAGATCCTCGGAACCGTCGTTCGAACGCAGCGAAACCAACATGTGGGCGACCTGGAGTTCGGCGAGTTCTCCATTGGGACCCGCCTCCCCCGACACCACGGGCGCCAGGCGCGGCTGGATGTCGAGCCGGAGGGGGAGGGCTCCCGGAAGCACCCCGAGTTCAGGGGCCAGCAGTGAAACCAGCCCGCCCGTCAAAGGGAGAACCTGCCCCAGGACCGTGAGCTCCGAAATCGACGTGATCAGCAGCCCCTTCTCCGTCTCCGCCTTCAGCAGGTTGTTGAAGGCCGCCGGTCCAACCCCGAGAGCCAGGTCATAAAGTGCCCCCGCAGGCGTCGAAGCGCCGAAGGTCGGAAGCGTCGAAGGGAGGTCCAACGACTCGGTCAGGTCGACCGCGTTGGGATCGGGTGTAATTGCAAGGAAAGCCACGTCCAGATCGAGAGTCGTACCGTCGTCGTCGATCACCGCGGCATTGAAGAGAGCATTGACGTCGAGTTCGAGGCCGCTTCCGATTTCGTTGGCGAGTTCGAGCCCATCGAGGGCGGTCTCGAAGGCTGCGGCGATCGGCGTGTTCCCTTCGGCATCCACGGTGTCCATCAGGGTGGTGACCTCGGTCTCGATCATGTCCGTTGCAGCATCCTCCACGAAGGACTCGACCAAGCCGGAAAGAAAACCCGAACAGCCCGCATCGTTCTGCAACTTGACAAAAGCACTCGCGACCCCGCCGGTCTGGATCACATCGACATAGCTCGGGTCGCTCGCCTGGGGCTGGATGGTGAAATCGGCTCCCAGGCGCAAGAGCGGTGCCGTGATGGTGAGCTCGCACGTGATGCTGATCCCCGATGTCGAGTAGACATCGACGTTGACAAAGAGGTCATTGAGCGCGATGTCCGCATGAGCCGACCCGGTCCGCGAGTCGAGAGACGTACCCAAGCCCCCAATGCTAGGAGGGGGTGTCGCGGAAACCTGGGCGCTGATGGAGCCGAAGCAGAAGAGCAGCTCGAAATAGCAGTAGTCCTCGGTGAGCATGGTTCCAGGCGGAAGCAATGTCCCGATGTCGATATCGAGATCACCGGTGACCGTTCCCGCAAGAGCTTGAAGCCCGGGATCGTTCAGACGCATGGCGGAGCCGCTCTCAGCGAGTTCGCCGTCGACGATGGAATCCCCCAGGATGATCGTGACGAGTTCTCGATCGAGAGCACCGCCGAGGTCGGTCAGGTCCACGCGGATTTCGTGAAAAATTTCGCTCGGATCCAGGGTCACTCCCAGGCTCCAGCTTCCATCGGCGGCAACCGGAAGCGCCGACTGTCCATTCACCTCGAGCGAAGCGATGGACGCCTGGGGACCCGTCACCTGCCCGGTGACGGTCACCGCGGTGCTGCCAACGAACTGCCCCAGCGTGGGCGAAGTGACTACGAGATCCAGCGGGTCGGCACCCTGAGAATGAGCAAGCGGCGCCCCGAGAAGGAGGAGAGCGAGAATGCAGGCGAACGCTCCAGGACGCACTCCCAAAGCCCGACCCCTGGTACTGACGACGGCCCCACCCAACACAGCATCTTCTCCGTCAAGCCCGAAACGATCTATTGCCGAAAGCCAATCGGCCCTTCTCGAACCCGCCTTCCAGTTTACCAGATGCACGCTTTCAAACCTCGGAAATCCCTCGAATCGGACTCCAAGGAGGCCCTAGATCCATTTTCACGCCCCGTCGGCTCGGTCCCGAATTCTCCAGAGCCCGATCCCCGCCACGAGCAACCCGAGCCATGCCATCGCTGGATACGAAAGTCCCGGCAAGCCCTCGATGGGACCGGATTCCGGGTTGCCTGGATTGGTGACGCCGGCCAGTGTTCCCGGAGGCGGGTCCCCAGCAATCCATCCGCCGGCCGGGTCGTTCAACTCGAAGCCATTGCTCAAGCCATCCCCATCGGCATCGAGGTTGGCCAGCGCAGGACCCCACTGCACCACGCCCGAGGGCCCGGGGGGGACGAGATAGGCGGCTTCGATCTGCTGGCCGAAGGGGTTCAAGGTTCCCGACGTGGACGACGCATGGCACGTCTCGCAGTTGTGGACCGATCCATTGGGGATCTGCGCGATGCGATCGGCGTGAGCATGCGCCGCGTTGAATGTCCAACGCCGAATGTCGTGATTCTGCGTCGAGGCCCCGGTCACCGCGGAAAAGCCCGCCCACGAAGAGCCGAATCCGCTCAAGTCGACGCCGCTCACCGTCTCGTAGAGCGCGTCGGAACTCCCCTCGTCGATGAACCGAATCCCGAGTTCCTGGGGGCCGGCGGCATAGTTGAGTTCCATCCGAAAAACCGTGGGGGACGAGCCAGGGTTGGGGTCGCCCGGCGCATCCAGCAGGTCATTGAGATAGATCTGGTTTCCATCCAGAATCAGGCGGAGCGATTCGTCGGTTCCCTCGGGCCCGTTGTTCCAGGTATCGACCACGATCGAAAGACGGGGATTCGCCAGTGCCCCGCCCTCGTGACCGGGGTTCGCCCCAACGCCATCTCCCTGGATGTGAAAACCCAGGCCGTCGGCACCCCCAGCAGCGGGGTAGGTGACCTGGAACCAGAAGGTCGTCGACCAGCTCTTCGAAGCATCGAATGGCGTGCCGGACCACGCCGACCCGACCAGCCCCCCCGCGTTGTAGGTGAGACGCAGGCGCCGCGGATGCGGGAGAAAAAGAGCGTCGTTGTCGGTCGTCCAGAAGGCGTCTCCAACCAACTCCAGCGCATCCGTCTCGAAATCGTCCCCGGTAAAATCGTAATCAAAGCTCACGTCGTGGGGAATATTGTCCGTCATCAAGCGGACGAGGGCGTTCGGAGTCACAACCCGGGTGTCGGGGGAAAAGCCGTCGATGATCGACTGGATTTCTTCGAGCGAATGCTCCCAGACTCCGACGATCACGAGGCTATAGCCTTCCCAGTTCGTAGGATCGCGAGGCGCCTGGTTGATTCGACTGAGAATCGTGGCGGCGTCGGAATCTGGAAGCCCATTCCAGAGCTTGACACGCGGAGCCACCACCGGCTTCCCGTTGGACCAGACGACCCGACCCTGGGGCTCGGCATGATCTCCGTACTCGAGGTAGAGAAGTCCCTCGATCTGTTCCTGCGCCGTATAGACGTCCCAGAGGCGAGTGTCCATCTGGGATCCAAAATCGAGAATCTCGACGACGCCCAAATCCGCCAACGCCATCCATTGCGCCAGTTCACTGACATGCTCGTTCAGTTCGGCTTCGGGAAATAGGCTGGGGTAGAGATAGCCGCCGCCCGAAGGTCCTGCGACAAACCCATCGCGGCCCACGCCCGACGCCGCGTTGTCGTAGTACCACTTCATGACCGTGGGCGCGCTGTGAACGGCCGACGGCGGCAGCCCCCAACCCATATCGAAATTCCCTCGAAACGGACTGTTGAACCATTTCAAGTCGGACTGAAGGTTTCCCAGCGTCCACTGCAGGTTGTCGCCGTCCGTAAAGAGGAAGGCCACGTAGTGGGTGCCCGGATCGGCCGTGAAATCGGGGTCTGCGGGTTGATCTTGCTGAATGCTCGGAAACCCGCTCAGGGCGGACAGATTGTGCGCGTGATCGGCGGGGATCGTAAAACTTCCGCGCTCCGAACCCGCACGGATAAACACGTCTTCGCCCAGCAGAGCATCGCCCCAACCGTACACCGCCGAGTTCGGGTTCAACCCGTCCAGAACCTGTTCCCGAAAAGCCGAGTTGCCGTCGTAGAAGGTGAAGGCATTCGACAGAACCGCGTAGTCGCGTAACGAGTGCTCGAAACCTTCTTTCTGCTCAACGACAACGTCGGGGTTGAGGAGTCCGCCGTAGTTGGCGAGAACCCACGCTTCGTCCTGGCCCCGGAGATCCAGAACCCGACCCAGGCCCAGGGCGCTCACCTGGCTTTCGATCGAGTGCTCGACCACCACCGCGCGCTCGAGACTCGCCAGGGAGGTGGCGGCGTTGATCGAACTGTCTCCGACCTGGTAGAGAAGGTATCCATCGACCTCGGCCTTGAAGTGATCCATGAGCCACATGGCGTCGGTCACGTCCACTCGCTCCACGCCGTAGTGGTCGACGAGGTCCTGCAGCCAGGTGTCGTACCCACCCGCGAGAGGGCGGATGTAGATCTGCTCGCTGCTGGACGCAGCCAGCAATCCCTGGAGCGTGCCGATCATGGACCGTTCGGCGCCGGTCATGTCGGAGACGCGGATCGCGTAGAGACGCGTCGGCTGTACGCCCTTCGCAACATGGGGCTGCGAAGCGTTCGCCTCGAATGCGAAGAGAGCCACCGCCACTGCAGTGGCCCATCGAACGACCGCACGCCGCCGCGTCGAAACGCTCGAAAAGACCATCCGAACCGCGGAGCAGCTGCTTCGCGTGCCGCGTCGCTCTAGTTGCGCCGCTGCCGGTGAGCGCCGAGACCGACCAGTCCGAGACCGAGCAGAAGCGCCGTTCCGGGCTCGGGAACGAACGTGCCGTTGAAACTGACGACATCGTGGTTCTCGCCGGCTCCGCCCGTCTGCCCGGACCACCCAAAGGTCGCTTCATCCAACTCCGAAAGATCGACGGTGTAGCTATCGTAGGCCCAGTTTCCGGAGTTGGTTTCCGTGACCTTCACGGTCAGGAAATTCGACACGTCGTCGTGCGTCATCTCCACGTTGTAGGCCCAAGGGTCGGGGCTTCCGATCGCTGACAGGTCGACGCAGGCACCGACCGAGGAACCGTTGTTGTAAACCGCCATCCCCCAGTCCGTGTTGCAGTGATCCGCGTTGTTCCACGAATCGAACACCACCGAAAGATAATTCGCGCCGAGCCCCTGGCCCTCGATAAACGTATCTGCGGCCGTCCCCACCTCCTGCATGTGGAACGCCATGCCATCCGCGCCCCCCCCGGACGGGTAGGTGATCTGCATGGTGAAGGAGAGGGCCCAGTCGTGGTTGGCGAATACCGTGGTGGGGTTGTACCAGGCATTGCCCCGCTGGCCGCCCCCGTTGCCCGTCAGCCGAAGTCGATCGTTCTGACCGAAGGGCGGGTTGATCCCGGTGTCGGAGATCCAGAAGGCGCCGCTCCCGGAGCCGGTCACGAGGGACATGTCCGCTGTCCCGTAGTCCGCGCCGGAGAAATTCGCCGAAACGTTGATCGGCGAAGAGGCCGCCGGACCCGCGAGTCCAAGTACCAGGACCAAACTCAAAGCACAGCGTTGCAGCAGCATCGGGCTCCCTTCCCAGAACAAAACAGCCGTCCAACCGCGGTGATTCTCTCACGGATAGGTGGAAAAAATCAAAGATAAAAGGACCGATCACCCAAAATGAACGGCAAAATCCTGTCTAGTCGACCTCAGGCCCGTTTTAGAAAAAATTAGTCCGTAATTACCCCTAGGGTAAAAAATTTAAGTCGTACTCCTAGAGAACCGACGATCCGCGTCGCAAGTCGGAGAAGCCCTCCTGCCCCGCCGCGCGCGGTCCGGCGCAACCGAGCCGCAGCTTTCGCGCACCAGGCGTTTCGTTCGCAAGCATAAATGGCTCTCCTCTTGCGCACTCGTTACCGGATGCGCGTTTCACCGAGCCGGCGAAGGGCGGCGACCGCGTTGCCCAAACAGGCGCGGGCCAGGAACAGGATCGGGCGTCATCCGGCGGAGCCCTGCCCCGCGTTATGCTCCCGAGGGACTCAACGATCCCTTTCCGACTACTCCCTCCACTCGGGACGAGGCTGCGGGTGTCCAAACTTCGGGTTGCCAGTTCCACAGAATGGCTCGAGGCCGTCCTCGGCGACTTCGACG
>JAZAOF010000106.1:0-14733 GCA_036228265.1 Myxococcota bacterium
CGCTCATGCAGCCGGCATGCGCTTGATCGAGAGGCCCTGCCCGTTCAGCAGATCGACTACGGGCCCCTCGGGCTTCCCCTCGAAAAACTCGTCCATCGCCCGATGCGCGCCAGGACATCGCGTCGAGCCGTAGTCGTCGCAGAGAATCACCCCCCCCGGAACCATGCGGGGATAGAAGAACGCGAGCGAGTCCCAGGTCGGCTGGTAGAGATCGACGTCGATATGCACGAGCTTGAAGCGTCGATCTTCGACTCCGGGAAACGCCTCGGGGATCCAACCGCGGTGGTAGTCGATGAAATCGAAACCCGAAAGATTGCGCTTCACGAGATCGAGCGGTCCGCACAGGTCTCCACGGACCCATTCGCGCGTCTTCTCATCCGCAACACGATCGTCCGACCCCGGTTCCGACAATCCCTCGAAGGAATCGAAGATGTGGTGTCGGTAGTCGTCGGCAGGCTCCATCGCCTCCGCGATGATCCAGCTGCTCGCCCCTTCGAAGGTGCCGCACTCCGCGGTATCGCCCGGGAGAAGCGCGACCGAACGGGCCAAGCCCTGGAGAATCCGCTTTCGATCGTTGAACTCGACGGGGCGCTCGAGTGCGTCAATGAGTCCGGGAGTGGGATCTTCGTCGATCCAGTAGAGATCCCGGTTGTAGATCCGAAATCCCGCGCGCCGATTCAACCAGCTGAGGAGTCGGTGGTTCGCCGCCCTCCGGTCGGACCGGGTCCGCGCCAGGAGCGGCGCGGTGATCAGCTTCACGAACTGGGACGCCGTCATGGACCCCACTCTAGCATTCCCCGCGGCGAAGAATCGTCACCGCCGAGAGCCGGGGCTCACCGGTCGTAGCTTCGCCCGATCACGCGAGCGCGAACCGCCCGCATTGCAAAACGAAAACTCCGCCGCACCCAGCCCTGCCGGCTCCATTTGGCGTATTCCTCCCTCACCGGACCCGCCAGCAACTCTTCCCAGTCTTCGGAGATCCGGTCGGCCATGAAATCGCGCTTCCGGACGTTCCCGTTGTTCACCATGGCGCGATACCGAGTGGGGTCTTCCTTCAGTTCGCGAATCGCCTCCAGGGCTTCGGGCACACTGGACACCCGGTAGAAATCGAGGTCCGACTGCCGCAGCACCTCGAAGGCCGATTCCCGGCCCAACACGGCGGGACATCCGGCCATCCACGAATTCACAAGTTTACTCGCGGGCTTGGAATCCATGAAGCTTTCCTGCCCATCGCGCACCCCCAGCACCACGTCGAGGTCGCTGTAGTCCCACCACTCCTTCGACCGGAACACGAATTCGACGCCCAATTCCCGCAGCCCCCGTTCAAAGGCCCCGTCCTTGTAGGCCTCCGCCAGGTTCTGACTGCGCCCCACGAACCCAACCCGCTCGACGCGGTCCCCGCGCGCCGGGTCCCTGGGGATCAGGCCGGGTTGGGGCCAATAGGGAATGAAGAAGTCCCTGGGCGAGTTCACGGCGCGCGGGTTCTGCACGATCTGGATGTCGCAGAGATCCGCGACGGGCCGATCGGCGCGAATGACGACCATGAAAGAATTGATGCCGTAGGAGCGCAGGCCCACGTCATCGAAGTGCACGATCGCGATACCGCGACTCGGCATCGAATCACTGAGGCGAACGTCGTTGCCCCTTCTCTTCAGAAAGAGAAAGGTCTGGAGGATCCAGCCCGCCGCCCCACCGAGCGCGGCGATCTGCGGCGCCACGTCGCCCGGTTCGGGCAGGGTGGCCGCGATCTCCTGCCAGTCCTGGGCATGGCGTGAAACGAAGACCACTTCCGGATCACCCGCTTCCCGGCTCGAAGAAAAGGACTCCGTCACGCCGCCTCCTCGCCTCGATGGGTCGACGCGAACCAGCGCTCGAAACAGATCAGGAACCAGAGCGTCCGCAGATCTCGCGAAGACCGGGGCGACCGTCGACCCAACCACGCTTGGACGCCGTCGGGATCCAGGAGGCCCTCTTCGCCGATCCGATCCCGCGAGAGATAGTGTCTCGTCCAACGCGCGAGATCGTCCTTCAAGAGTGCGTCAATGGGCAGCCCGAACCCCCGCTTGGGCCGATCGACGAGTTCCCTGGGAACCCGGCGGTACAATACCTCCCTCAGCGGAGCTTTCGACAAACCCTCGCGCCAGATCCACCGAAGTGGCAACCGCAAGGCGTAACGCACGACCCGGTGGTCCAGAACGGGCACGCGTGCCTCGAGTCCAACCGACATGCTCGCGCGATCGACCTTGGTCAGGATGTCATCGGGGAGATACACCGCCGCATCGGCGAACATCGCGCGGTGAATCGCATCGCCCCGGTCCAGGCCTTCGAATGCTGCAAGCCAGGCCTCGCTGGGGTGGACGTTCTCACTCCCCGCAATCGCGGGGAGAGCGGCCGCGTCGGACCGGTGAACCAGGGCGTGGGCCAGGGCCGTCTCGCCTTCCGCGGCCAGGGGAGAAAGGTCACCCAGTCGACGCAGGACCGGCCACGACGGAATTCGGGCCACGGCTCGTCGAAACAGCCCCGGAAGCTTTTGCCACGGGGCCAAGCGGGCCAGGCGATCGTGATGCCAATACCCGCCCAGGAGTTCGTCCCCTCCGTCACCCGAGAGCGCCACGGTGACGTGCTGCCGGGCAAAGCGCGAGAGAAGGACCATCGGAATGGCCGACGTATCTCCAAAGGGCTCGTCATAGAGCAACGGGAGATCCCGGGCGACCTGCGCCGCCGATTCGGACTCGATGCGGAGTTCGTGGTGTTCGGTCCCGAGGTGCTGGGCCACGGCGCGGGCATGCTGCGCTTCGTCCCAGCCGGACTCGTCAATTCCGATGGTAAAGGTCTGGACGGTTTGACTCGATCGCTCCTGCATCAGCGAAACCACCGCGGACGAATCGATCCCGCCGGAAAGAAAGGCTCCCAACGGGACGTCCGAGATCATCCGCTGCTCGACGGCCTCTCCGAGGCGTTGGCCAAATCCGTCCACCGCGGCGTCAAAATCCGCGGGCCTTTCCGTATCGTCCTCGTCCTGCAGGTTCCAGTAGCGGCGCACCTGGACCTGCCCGCGCTCCCAGAGGAGCGTGTGCCCGGGCATCAGTCGGTGCGTATGGCGATCGATGGACCCGGGACCCGGCACGTAGCCGTATTGCAAGAAGAGTCCCAGGGAACGCCGGTCCACCTCGGCGTGATACGCGGGATGGGCGCGCAGAGCCGTCAACTCCGACGCAAAGAGGAGCGCCCCTTCCCTGAACGAGTAGTAGAGGGGCTTGATTCCCAGCCGATCCCGGGCGAGCAGGAGCGTTCCCGCGCGCGCGTCAAAAAGCGCGAAGGCAAACATTCCCACCAGGCGATCGATGACGCCGCTTCCCCATGCCCGGTAGCCTTCGAGCAGAACCTCGGTGTCGGTCCGAGAACGAAACACGTGGCCTTGGTCCTCGAGCTCGCGGCGGAGTTCACGGTAGTTGTAGATCTCGCCGTTGTAGCTCACCGTCAATTCGCCGCTCGAATTGGACATCGGCTGGTGACCGGCATCGCTGAGGTCGAGGATCGACAACCGCGTATGCCCCAGGGCCAGGGCATAGGGCTCGCCGGAAGCCGTGAACCGGGTTTCGAAGAGCCCCTGGTCGTCCGGACCCCGGTGGCCGAGGGCGCGATTCATGTCCCGGATCGAACCCGACACGAACCGTTCGGGGGGCGCCACAATGCCACAGATACCGCACACGGTTTCCGCCGACCCATCCTGTTGGTGGTTCGCGAGCGAACGTAGCGAACCAGGAACCGGGTAGCTTCGAAGAACCTTCCCTAGGAAGCCAATCGCTCGAGATCGGCGATCAATTCGTCCGGTCCGTGGTCCTGCCCGATGTAACGTTTCACGATCTGCCCGTTCTCGTCGATCAAGAAGGTCACCACGATATGTTCGATGTTGCCGTCCGGCTGCCTCGTACGGCCCACACCGAACGCGCGGATCACGCGGTCCACTTCCTCCGGGTCTCCGGTCAACAGCGACCAATCGGTCGTATCGATTCCCCGGGATCGGGCGTAGCGTGCCAGCTCGGACGGCGAATCAAACTCCGGGTCGAGGGTGATCGAAACAAAGGCCGCTCGGTCTCGAACCCGCCGGGATAGCCCGCGCTGAACGGAGACGTGGGTGCTCGTCAGGATCGGGCACGGCCCGGGACAGCGCGTGAATATGAAGTCCAGGAGAACCATTTTTCCCTGGAGATCGGCCAGGGCCAGGGACTCTCCCTCCTGGTTTTCGAGGACGAAATCGGGCGCAGGGTCGCTGCGGACGAGAACGTCACCAAAACGAGACCACCCCGCCCCTTCTTCGTCCACGTTTCCGACAACGGTCGCCGCGATGATGGCATACCGGCCGCTATCGACCTCCAACCTGAAATCGATGATCTGCCCCGGTTTCAGGCGGCGGATCAATTCGGGGTTGCGAACCCCAAAACTCATCGTCATCGCGGGCATGACGCCGGGGATCTCCTCGTGCGCAACAAGAACTTCGTAGCGTTCTGCAAGAACGTCCTCGACCAGTCCGCGCGCGGGGTAACGACGGACCTCGGACCCACAGGCCAGGACCCCCAGGGCGAGACCCACCACGACGGCGATCCCAGAAGCTTTTCGGATGACACCCACGCGACCCGTTCCTCCCTTAGAAATCGAACTTCATACCGGCATGGAGACGCCAACGGCTTCCCGGCTGCGGCCCGTCCAGGTCTCGCCAGATTGGAAAGAGCGCTTCGACCCCCAGCATCGGGCCCTGCAAAAAAGGCACCCGAAGATTGAGACCGGGGCCCACGGCCAACACCTGCTTCCCCTGCCGCATGGGGTCGTCGTTGGGATCGGCGTACGGATAGACCCCCATCTGCGGATCCCCGCCGTGGGTGTTGCTCTGCCGATGCCAGGCAAAACGGGCGGAGGTGCTGACCCAGTTCGCCCAGTTCCACGCCATCCACGTGGAGACCGCCTGCTCCGTACCCGGCCGGTACCCCTGGGAGTTCTCTTCCACGTAGAAGACCCCCTCGTACTGAAGCCCCCAGGACAACTGCCTCCAGTGACCCCGGTAGGTCACCCCGGGCGTGAGCGCCCAGGATCCCTCACCCGGCTGGAGGGAGTACGCCAGGCGACCGTTTCGGAGCCCACTGGAGTCGGCCACCAGTCCGCTTTCCCGGGTCGATCCCGTGGGAGCCCGAAATCCGAAACTGATCAGCAGGGTCTCGTTGCCCTTTCTCATGAAGGGCACCAGTCCGATCACCCGAAGATCCCCCACCCCTTCCGTGCGCGTTCGAAAGCGAGCCCCGCCCGCCGCCCGGTCCGTGGTTTGCTCCTGGAGATAGACCGGAAGACGCGCCACCAGCGTCAGCCGCGAAAACGGAGCCCAGGCTGCACTCACCAGGTGCTCCTGTACCGTTCTTCTCCTCGGTGCCGAAACGAAGGCGGGCGACTGGTACCCGTAGACGCGCGGCGCATCGATCTCATCCGCGCCGTTCCAGTTGCCTCGCATCCAGACCCGGGTGTAGCGGTATCCCAGGCGGATCGTTCCCTTCTCCAGCGCTCTTGCGTTCAACACCCCGATGGGCGGCTCGCCGCCAGCCGTCTCCCCGAATTCGGTCGGAACTTCCGAAGCCACGCCCTCCGACGCGACCTCCTCCGGGACCGCGTCTTCGGACTTCGCTGTTCGGCTCACGCCACCCGCGAGAAACATTCCCAAAATCCACGCGGCGGCCAGCCCCCCCGCGGCGACCCGCCGACAAACGTCCCCGGGAGAACCCGTCCGTCTCATAGATCTTCCCGAAACCGCTCTTCGAGGCGCGGTAGGTCGGCGCGGTAGTTCCGCCGGATGGCGCGGTCGAGAGTCCGGGTCCGCAGGTAGGACTCGATGAGGTCGCGCAGGCGCCGTTCTCCGTGACGACGGACCAGGAAGTCGATGAACGCGTAGGACTGCAGGTAGGCCGCGCTGGCGGCTCCGGGAGGAAGATGGCCGAGGCTGGGGGTGGAGAGTTCCGAGAGCGCGTACAGGGATCCTCCCTGGGACCGCGCTCCCAGGGACGCGCGCTCGCGTCGAGACAGCTGGCGTTTGCCCAGCGCCCTGGCCTCAAACCACTCGGCGATTCCCTCGTTGAGCCACGCGGGAACCACCAGGGAGGGAGCCGCCTGGCCGAACGCCGCGTGGACCAGTTCGTGGTGCAGGACCGCAACCAGCTTCGTCGTCACCTGCGTATCGCCGCGGATATGAATCGAATCGCCGTAAAAGCCCGCTGCCGGAAAACGAAACAACCCCGCAAAGCGGGCATCAAATACATCCGGGTCATAGATTACGACGGTGATGGGACGATCCGGGCGCATTCCCAGTAGCTCGTCCAACCGGCGGTAGGCCGATTCCAGTACTTCGAGAATGCTGTTCTCGAAGCGCCGGGAACCCCGGAAACCGGAGGTGCGGTCGATGTCGACGTCCTGGTAGAGAACAAAATGAGAGGAGGTTCGCTTCTCGAACTCCCCGTCCGCCCCCCGTTCGAGCGCCCGAACGGGACCAGGGCTCGCCAAAGCGGCGACCGCGATCAGCCCAAGTAGGGCCCGGAGGATTCCACGTCGATGCATGCGACCTTCCGATTCCCGTTCAGCCTTCAGCCCAGCGGGTACGGGATCTCCCGCGTCACCTCGCTGCACGCCTCGAGCACGTCTTCGCCCAGAACGACCTGCGCCGCAGCCAGGGTCTCTTCGAGTTGCTCGGGGCGAGTCGCACCAATCAAGGTGGACGCCACGAAATCGCGGCTCAAGGTCCAGGCGATGGCGAGTGTCGCGACCGACATTCCCGCCTCGCGGGCAATCGATTCGAAACGCCCCGTACTCTCGAGGCTGCGTTCGTTGACGAAGCGCCGCGCCATCATGGCCCCGCGTGCCGGATCCTGGCGGTAGCCGCTGAACCGGGCGCCGTCCGGCCACTGCCCATCGGCGTACTTTCCAGAAAGAACGCCTCCCGCCAGCGGACTGTAGGGGAGCAGGCTGACCTGCTCCCGGCGGCAGACTTCGGCCAACTCGGATTCGAATCGCCGGTTCAGCAGGCTGAAATTGTTCTGGATGGTTTCGTAGCGACAACTTCCGTCGCGGTCGGACATCCACAAGCTCTTGGTCAGGCCATAGCTCGACTGGTTGCTGCAACCGACGTAGCGGACCTTTCCCTGCTCGACGACACGGTCCAACGCCTCCATCGTCTCGTCCAGGGGAAAGTCGGCGTCGGGCCAATGGGTCTGGTAGAGGTCGATATAGTCGGTACCGAGACGGCGCAAGCTGCCTTCCACCGCTCGCTCGATATTAAACCGGTCGAGGGCCGAGTTTCCCGATCGCAGGGGCCCCAGGAACCACCCGCCGCCCGGCCCGGCCACCTTCGTCGCCACCACGACGCTGTCGCGCGCGCGACCCTTGAGCCAGCGACCGCAGATCTCCTCGGTGCGTCCGCAATACTCCTCGCGCGGAGGCACCGGGTAGATTTCGGCCGCATCGATGAAGTTCACGCCGGCGTCGAAGGCCCGGTCGAGCATCTTCACGCTCGTGGCTTCGTCGGCCATCGAGCCGAAGGTCATCGTTCCCATACCGATCTCGGAGACCACGAGAGCGCTCCGACCCAGGCGGCGGCGATTCACTTCGGACTCCCATCCACCAGGCGCCATTCGATCCGCTGCTCGAGTCTCGAGAAGCCGTTCGGAAACCGGTCGTGAATCATGGATCGGTGCCTCCGGAACCCGCGCAAGTCCCTCTCCGGCAGACTAGCGCATATGGGACATCCGACGGGGCGCGCCGGTTCCCCGGGACAGCGAGGCACCGCGCACGGTCGCGCGAGCAAGAAAGAACAGTCAACCCGTGCCTCGTGGCACGGGGCCTTCAGTAAAGGCCGCCGGTGTAGTACTTCATCGCCATTTCGGCCGCGAGCTTCATCAGCTTCTTCATCTCTTCGACGTTCTTCTCGTGCTGGATCTGTGCGGCGATCTGTTGCTGCCGCGTCAGAAAGCGCGGACAGAGGTCCAGGCGACGCCTCTCGAGACGGTCGAGGTGCTGGCGCGTCGAGCGTTCCCACATCGGGTTCTCCCGATTCTGCGCGCGCTGGAGTACGTCGTAGAACTGGTCGATCTGCCGGCTCATCTTCTGGCACTGGTTCCAGGATTCCGCCGCCGCGGAATTGGCCCCGGTGGACGCAAACAGCATCCCCAGGATGGAAGCCAGGAAGATGACGCGCATGGATGTTCTCCCCACCGAAGCGACTCGCCGGTTCCTTGTTCTCATCGGCAGAACCGGCTTCGCGGTAAAGTCGCTGCCCCACGGGGAGTTACAGGCGTTCGGCGACCTGGTGGGCTTGTCGGCGGGCCAGCGCCATCCCCGTAAACATCGGGTTGACCGAGGTGCACTGCGGGAAGATCCCGGTGTCGGCGATGTAGAGGTTGTCGAGATCGTGGCACCGCCCGAACTCGTCGACCACGCCGTGACGTGCATCGCCATGCATCCGGGTCGTGCAGAACACGTGGTTGCCGCCCGTGGCCATCGCGCTGGGCGGAAACGTTCGGCTCCGCAGGGGCTCCGCCTCCTCGAGGGAGTGCATCTCGTCGGCAAGCCCCCGCACGCCGGTCATAATTTTCTCGGCGCCCGCGGCAAAGAAGATCTCCGACAGGGTGAAGAGCGCTTTCGCCATCGTCTGCACGTCAACTGGGTCGAGGTTCCATCGCAGTGCCGGATCGAGCGAACGCCAACGCGCCTTCACGGTGCCCAGGGACCGATCGGCAGTCACGATGGCGTCCCAAACCGCGATCCGAGCCATCTCGGAAAAACGCGCCTGCAACTCCCGGCCCGAACCCGGTGTGCGCACCGCGAGTACGGGCGGAGGGGCCCACAGCGTTTCCAGCTTGAAACCCTCCTGGAGAAAATGGACCGATTGGTACCCCTGGGTCGCGCCGAACTGGGGCTGGGTGGGTTCGGGAAAGATGCCAGCGACAGCCACCCCGGGATGAAATTGCAGGTTCCGCCCGACCTGGCCGGAGGAATTCGCGAGGCCATCGCTGTGTTGCAGTAGCACCGGCGTCGCCATGCAACCCGCGGCCAACACGACGAATCGGGCATCGACGCGAAAACGATGGCTGCGGCGACCGCTGAAGGGCTCGACCACTTCCCCCTCAACCCCCAGCACCCGGGAGCCGTTCGATCGAAGCCGCTGCACCTGCACCGACGTAAATACACGCGCTCCGAGATCGATGGCTTCCGGAATGTACGTGATGTCCATGCTCTGCTTCGCGTGGCTACGACACCCCGTAAAGCACTCTCCGCTCCCGCGGCAGCCGCGCACGTTGCGCGGCATCGGCTCGCTCGAGTAGCCCAGTTTCTCGCAGCCGTCGCGAAACAGGAGATTTCTCGGTCCCTGGACATCCTCCGGCGTTGGCCCGATCCCGAGAAAATCCTGCACGGCGTCGAAGTGCGGATCGAGATTCGCTCGCGTCGTCTTCTCGAGGTCGAAGCGCGAACTCCACCGCTCGAAGACGAAATCCGGGGGGCGTGGGCAGATGGCCGAGTTCACCACCGAACCGCCTCCGAGACAGATCGCCTGCATCGTCGAAAGCACCGACCCCCCCGTGGTGCGCAAGCCCCCCTCTCGCATCGTCCGCGCCATCGAGCGGCTGGCGTCGACTTCGAAATCGGCCACGGTCAGCGGCGGCCCCTCCTCGAGAAGAATCACCCGGTGGCCGGCGCGCGCAAGTTCGTAGGCCGAGACAGCGCCACAGGGGCCCGACCCCACCACGACCACGTCGGCTTCTTCGTGGAAGTCACGGTCGTACTCGGCAAAGACGCGAATCGACCCACCCCGTTCGGCGGAGTGATGGATGCTCATGACCCCTCCCCGGCGTAGTCGGGGTGGAGGGGACCGTCGAGAGCCAGTGGCGTCCCGTCGCTGGGCCGGGTGAGGTCCGCCGGGGTGAGCGGATTGGTCGAAGGATGGCAGCCGGCTCGGGGGTACATCAGGTCCGCGGGAAGGACCGGGGTTGCGATGGCATAGGGCGCGAGCCCCACGTGCCGTAGCACCTCCGGGTGGCCCAGATAACCCATCGTGAGAACGGCGCGAAGCGCCGTGAACACCAGGCGCCGCACTCCCAGCCGACTGGAACTCCACGCGCGCAAGCACGCCTCCCGGGAGCCGGGATCCAGGCTCGAAAAACGCCGAAAGGATGGCCCCGGTGCGGGAAAAAACAGCGTGGCCTGCTCCACCAGCAGGATCAGCGCGCGAATCAACAGGCGCTGGCGCCCTGGAAGAAGGACCAACCAGCCGTCGACGTAACCGGGAAGGTTCGCCTCCCGCCCGGAGAGGGGAATCTCGCTACCGGCCGGAAACATCGCATCGGCGGCCGCATCGAGAAAAGCGACCTCACGGGGGGCCAGGACGCGCATATTCCCTTCGGGCTCGGAATAGCCGAAGAAGAGCCGTCGCACAGCCCACGCGAAAAAAATGGCGAGAAGAATCCAGCCCCACATGGACCCATGATACCGGCTCTGGAGGGCGGCGGGCGGGCTCAGTCTTCGAAAGGCCTCTCCGGCCACCACGGGTAGTAGTCCGGCATGTCGCTGGAAACCCGAAGTTCGAAGCGAGGCGATCGTTTCTCGAGAAAACTCTGCACGCCCTCCCGGGCATCGGCGGATGCCCCCATGAAATGGATTCCGCGCGAATCGACCTTGTGCGCCTCCATGGGATGATCGGCCCCGAGCATCTTCCACAGCATCTGGCGGGAGAGGGCGAGCGACACGGCGCTGGTGTTTTCGACGACCTCGCGTGCGATTTCGAGCGCCCGGGGAAGCAGTGCCTCGGGCTCCAACACCTCCGAGACCAACCCCCCCTCCAGCGCTTCTTGCGCCGGAAAGACACGGCCGGAGGCCACCCAGCGCATCGCCTGGGAGATTCCCACCACCCGGGGAAGGAACCAACTACTGCAGGCTTCGGGCACGATGCCGCGTCGGGTAAAAACAAACCCCATCTTCGCCCGCGTACTGGCCAGGCGAACGTCCATCGGCAGCGTCATCGTCGCGCCCACGCCGACCGCGGGGCCGTTGATCGCGGCCACGAGAAACTTCTTGCAGTCGTAAAGTCTCAGGGTGATCAACCCTCCCCCATCCCGGGGCGTCGAACTCGACGCCGGCCCGTCCCCGCTCGAAAACGTGTCGGCTCCGCCGGACAGATCGGCGCCCGCGCAAAACCCCCGGCCTTCTCCCGTCACGACCACCGCACGAACCGCGTCGTCGGAATCGGCCTCGTCGATGGCGGCGATGAAGTCCCTCACCATGGGCGGGTTGAGGGCGTTCAATTTGTCGGGACGGTTCAGCGTGATCGTGAGCACCCCGTCCTGGGTCTCGGTCCGCAGGGTCGAAAAGTTCATCCGCATCTCCCTCGTTCGAAAGGTCTCGATTCGTGCCAGCATAGCTCTCCGGGGCTCGCCTTCGGGCTATCCTACGCCCATGCGCATCGGCGTCGTCAGCGACACCCACAACCGCCTCTCCAACGTGGTCCGGATCGTGGAACTCTTCAACGCGTCCGGGGTGGACCGCGTCGTGCACACCGGTGACATCACCCAGGCCAAGACGCTCGAAGTTCTCGCCGGGCTCGAGGCCCCCCTTTTCGGCGTCTATGGCAACAACGACGAGCGGGCCGCGCTTGCCGAAGCCGCCACCCCTCTCGAAATCGAGCTCCACGATGTCCCTCTCTACCTCGACTGGGCGGACCGCCGCATCGTCGTCGTCCACGACCCCCGGGATCTCGAATTCCTGCCCGACCCCCACTGGGACGTCGCCCTGCACGGCCACACCCACCTTCGCACCGAAACCCGCAGCGGCGATCGACTCGTCTTCAATCCCGGCGAATGCGCCGGACACCTCGCGGGGCACAACGCCATTGGCATAGTCGACCTCCTGAACCTCGACACGGAAATCCTTCTCTTCTAGGTCGCGGGTCTCTCCCCCGCGCGACCCACGACGAGCGCGTTCGGGCTAGAATCCGCCCATGAGTTGGAAGCCCGAAGCCGAGGAGATCGCCCGGCGAAAACGCCTTGCGCTCGAGATGGGTGGCCCCGACGCCGTGGACCGCCAGCACGGCATGGGGCGCCTCACGATTCGCGAGCGCATCACCGGACTCGTGGATCCCGACTCCTTCGCCGAACAGGGGCCCCAGGCGGGATCCGCCGAGACCGATGACGCGGGAGAACTCGTGTCGTTCACACCGGCCAACTACGTCCTCGGGCTGGCCCGAATCGGCGGACGTCCCTGCGCCATCGGCGGAGAGGACTTCACCCAGCGCGGAGGTTCGCCTTCGTCCGCGGGCCTCCGCAAGAGCGTATTCGCCGAAGAAATCGCCTGCCGCTACCAGGTCCCCCTGGTCCGTTTTCTCGAGGGCGGCGGAGGAAGCATCACGGGCACCCGGGGCAAGAGCGGATCGGGCCCCTCCGCCCCGGTGGGGGACCCGTTCTACGCGCCCCACCGCTTCGCTTCCATCGCTCGTGTTCTGCGCGAGGTGCCGGTGGTGTCCGCGGCCGTGGGTCCGGTCGCGGGTTTCCCCGCCGCCCGCCTGGCCGCCTCGCACCTCGCCATCATGGTGCACGGCACTTCCCAGGTCCTGATCGGCGGACCGGCCCTGGTTCAGCGAGCCCTGGGGGAAGACCTCACGAAGGAAGAACTCGGCGGCTCGAAGGTCCATCTCCGGAGCGGCGTCGTCGACATCGCCGCCCGCGACGAAGAAGAGGTCTTCGAGATCGTGCGCCGTTTCCTCTCCTACCTTCCATCGAACTCCGGCGAACGCGCTCCGCGCCACACCGAAGACGTCGACGACCCGGGGCGGTGCGAAGAATCCCTCCTGGAAATCATCCCGCGAGACCGGCGCAAGGTCTACGCGATGCGCGATCTCGTCTCGGCCGTCGTCGACCGGGATTCCTTCTTCGAGATGACGGCCCTCTACGGTCGCTCCCAGGTCACGGGACTCGCACGGCTCAATGGCCATCCCGTCGGCATCTGGGCGAACGACCCCTACTTCTACGCCGGCTCGATGGATGCCACCGGCGCCCAGAAGGTCGCGCGATTCCTTCGCCTGTGTGAAACCTTTCACCTCCCGATCGTGGCGTTCGTCGACGAACCCGGCTTCCTGATCGGCCAGGCCTCGGAAGCCGCCGGAACGATTCGCTACGGAGTCGACGCCATCGTCGCCGCCATGGAGTCCACGGTGCCGTGGGCCTCGGTGATCGTCCGAAAGACCTACGGCGTCGCCGCCGCGGCCCATTTCGGTCCCCAGGCGACGATCTTCAGCTGGCCTTCCGCCGAGGGCGGCGCGCTCCCCCTGGAAGGCGGCGTGGCGGTGGCCTTTCGCAAGGAAATCGCGGCCGCCCCCGACCCCGAGGCGCTCCGTGCCGAACTCGAGGAAAAATTCGCTTCGCGACGCACGCCGTTCCCGCGCGCAGAGTCCTTCGGGGTTCAAGACCTGCTGGATCCTCGCCAAACCCGCCCGGCCCTCTGCGACTGGCTGGAATGGAACCAGCCCACCCTCCGCCGGAGAACCTCGGGGGGGCGACCGCCGGCGTGAATCTCTCCAACCGGATCCGCGTGGCCTACGCCCTGCTTTTCGCCCTCGCCGCATTCGGTTGCCTCTGGAATCTCGACGACCGCCGACTCTGGGGCGACGAAGCCGAGACCGCCCTACTCGCCGCGAACATCGTGGAAACCGGCGTTCCCCGGGTCTCGGACGGCCAAAACACGATCAGCAATCTCCCCGGGCGACGCGACGCCAACGCCGACGGAGTCTGGACCTGGTCGCCCTGGCTCGACGAATACGTCACCGCGGCTTCGCTCTCCGTATTTGGATCGACCGCCTGGGCCGCGCGCCTCCCCTTCGCCATGCTCGGCCTGCTCGCCGTTCTCCTGCTCGCACGCGTGGCGTACCGAAGCTACGAAAGCCACAGCGTCGCGTTGATCGCGACCGCACTCCTGGCCACCTGCGTTCCCTTCCTTCTCCACGTCCGGCAGGCGCGTTACTACGCCATCGTCGTCTTCGCACAGGTATGGCTCCTTCACGGAATTCGCCAGTCTTTCCGTCAGCCCGGCTGGCGGGCCGCGCTTCACGTCGCTCTCCCCCTGGCGGTCCTCTTCTACTCGAACTACATCCTGGCGCTCGCGCCCGTCCTCGCGGTGGGAGCAATCGCTCTTTGGAGAATGCGATCCCACCCCGACAGCTTCCGGTGCCTTGCGGGGGCGGGAGGGCTCTTCGCGGCGCTCGCAATTCCGTGGCTGATCTACGCCGCCCCCTGGAATCAGCTGGGTGGCTTGGGGGCCGGCTCGATCCCCGAAAACATCGTCTACTACGTCCGGGAAGCGCACCGGCACGTCCTCCCCCTATGGCTCCTCGCCTTGCCGCTGGGCTGGCTCGCCGTCCGCCGCATTCGGAGAATCCCCGCCCCCGCGCGTCCCGCCCCCGAAACCCAGGCGCTCGAAGTCTTCGGCGGGTCGATACTGGTGTTGAGCCTCGTCGTCTACGCGCTCAGCCCATTCCGATTCTTCCGCTACCTGGTCCCCCTGATCCCCGTTCTCTTCCTTCTTTCGAGCGTCTACCTCACGCGCGCAATCGGTTCGGCCGTTCTACGAACAGCCTTGGTTCTCGTGGCGATCGCCGCCAGCAGTCTCGGTTGGGAGCAATCGATCCGCGCCTCCTCCCCGGCGGAATCCGCAGGCGTCGGC
>JAZAOF010000107.1:0-6654 GCA_036228265.1 Myxococcota bacterium
CCTGCTTCCCGAACTCGAAGAAGTCACCTCGGAAACCCTCGGCGTGATCGTCTACCAGGACCAGGTGCTCCAGATTGCGCAACGGCTCGCTGGCTACAGCCTCGGCGAGGCCGATCTCTTGCGACGTGCAATGGGGAAGAAAAAGGTGGAGGAAATGGCGAAGCACCGCGAGCGCTTCGTCAGCGGTGCCGCCGCGAGAAAGATCGCCCCGGAAAAGGCCGAGGAGGTGTTCGACCTGATCGCGGAGTTTGCTGGGTACGGCTTTCCGAAGGCGCACTCCACCGCGTATGCCTTGATCACCTATCAGACGGCTTATCTCAAGGCGAACCATCGCAACGAGTATTTTGCGGCCGTCCTCACGACGGATTCGGGAGACCACGATCGCCTGGGGCGGTATCTCGCCCACGTTCACGAGAAGGGCGTGGAGGTTCTACCGCCGGATGTGAACCAGTCGGACCGGGACTTCTCGGTCGTGGACGATGCGATCCGGTTCGGGTTCAAGGGGATCAAGAACGTGGGCGACGGGGCCATCGAGGCCATTCTCCAGGCCCGCGATTCGGCGGAGGGAGGGGTCTTTCGGGACCTCTTCGATTTCGCGGAGCAGGTGGTTGGGCCCAAGGTCAACCGTCGTGTCATCGAATCCCTCGTGAAATGCGGCGCCTTCGATACGATTCACCCCAACCGGGCGTCTGTTCTGCACGGTCTCGATGCGGCCCTGGAGCGGGGGGCCGCGGTTCAGCGCGACCGCGAGATCGGGCAGGGGAACCTTTTTGGAGGTGGCGGAGGCGAGGGTTCGGGAGTGGGAAAGCCAGCCCTCGCCGAGGTGCCGGCCTGGTCCGACCGGGAGCGGCTTGGGTTCGAGAAGGAGTTGCTCGGTTTTTATCTGACCGGGCATCCCCTGGGAGACTTCACCGCGGACCTCGCTCGCTTTTCGACGGTTCGTTCCAGCGGCTTCGAGGAGCAGGCCGGGCACGAAGTTCGAGCGGGCGGATTGTTGGTTTCCATGCGGGAGGTCACGACGAAGAAGGGCGACCCGATGGCCTTTGGACGCCTGGAAGACATGGAGGGAGCATTCGAACTCGTTCTCTTTCCGAAAATCTTCGCGGGGAATGCGTCGATGTTGAGAGAAGCGCTTGAATCGACGCAGTCGGGAGGCGGACCGATACCGATTCTTGTGCAGGGGAACCTCGAAGACGGCGAAAATCCGAAAATCCTGGTCAACCAGATCGTGAAGCTCGCCGATGCCGAACGGAACTTCTCCAGCGAGTTGCGCATCCGGATTCACGATGGGGAAGTGACCGGAGACCGGATGACTGCGTTACGCAGTGTGCTCTGTCGGCACCTCGGGGATTGCCGTGTGTTCCTTCACATCACGATTCGCGGCGAGAGTGAAACCGTGCTCGCGGTGGACGGGGTTCGCGGAGTAGACGCGACCGAGGAACTGCGACGGGACGTCGACGCGCTCTTCGGGCGCTCGGTCGCTGAATGCGGCTTCTGAGTCGGTCCTATCGAGGGTTGCGTGAGCCGGTTCGCGCAGCGCAGATCCTCGTGGTGGTGATGGGCCTCGCGAGCGGTGCGGTCCACGCGGAGGCCGTGCGCGTGGAGCAGGTGGGGGCGGTCGGTGTGGGATCTTCCCGCGGCGATTTGCGCCAGGCGGCCGTGGAGCGCGGGATCGGATTGGCGGTGCTGGCGGTCGCCGGCGAGGTCGCGGGGCGACACCCCGAGGGGGAGCACGAGGATTTGCGGTCCGCCCTCGGCCGGGACCTGGTCGTCTACGCAGAAGGTTTTCGGGTTGTCGAAGATCGGGGGCGTGGGCCCCGGGCGGTAGAAGGGGGAGGCTCCGCCGCGGGCGAAATCTATACCGTGCTGGTGGAAGTCACCGTCGATCGCGATCGCGTAGAGCGAAGGCTGAGAGAGGTCGGGATCTTGCGCGCTGCGGCCGTTCCGAGCCGGCCAGCGGACGCCGTGGGCGTGGAGATTCGCTTTCTCGAGTCCTACGACGATTTCGAGGTCCTAAAAGCCCTCTTGATGGCCCCGGGGCTGACCGAGAGCGTGGTTCCGCGGTTCTTTGAGCCTGGACGGGCGCACTTGCAGGTTACGACCCGCGAGTCGCCCGCGGCTCTCGCCGACCGGCTCCTGGTATCGGCCCCGCCGGAACTGCGTTTGAGCGGAGTTCGAGTGGACCAGGGCCGGGTGATCGTGGACCTGTCTCGATAGGTCGCGTCGCGTTCCCTCTGGGGGGCTTGCTGGATTTCGGGGTGCTTGGCCGAGATCGCCGGGGCCGCCTTGACGGTGTGGGCGCGACGAATCGCCGGGTGCGGAATCCGATTGACACGTATGGGGCAAAACGGTATTGATTCCGGCTCGTTAGCCGACTTCAGGCACGTAGCTCAGGGGCTAGAGCGCCGCCTTGACACGGCGGAGGTCGGCGGTTCAAATCCGCCCGTGCCTACCACGGTCGCGATCGATCGTGTAGTCGAGAGAGCGCCTCGTTTACCGGGGCAGGGAAAGCGTTTGAATCCATGACCCGCCGCCCGCATTCATGAGCGAGATCCACGTCACCCTACCGGACGGCGCGGTTCTGGAAATGCCTCGGGGTTCGACGGTCAGCGATGTTGCCGAGCGAATCGGTCCCGGCCTGGCGAAGGCCGCGTTGTGCGGTCGGGTCGACGGTCAACTCGTGGATCTACGCGTGTCGCTCGATGCGGATACCGCAATCGAAATCGTGACCACCCGCGATGCCGAGGGAGGCGAAATCATCCGGCATTCGGCGGAGCACGTCATGGCGGATGCCGTCAAGCGCTGTTTCCCCGAAGCCCAGATCGACGTAGGTCGCAGTGATCATTCCGAAAAGTACCAGTACGACTTCCTGGTAGCGGAACCCTTCACCCCGGAAGATCTCGAACGCATTGAAAAGAAGATGTCCGAAATTGTCGCGGAAGACGCGGCGTTCACCCGCGAAGTCGTGACACGGGAAGAGGCGCGAAAAGTTTTTTCCGAACTGGGCGAGGATCTCAAGCTCTCGCGACTCGACGATATCCCAGAGGACGCCGAGATTACGCTCTTTCGGCAGGGAAACTTCGTCGATCTCTGCCGAGGGCCCCACGTGAGCAGCGCCCGGCAGATTGGTGCATTTCAGATCCTCGAGGTATCGGGGTCCTACTGGCGAGGGGACGAGTCGGGTCCCAAGTTGCAGCGCATCTACGGAACGGCATTTGCGAACAAGAAAGAGTTGAAGGCCCACCTGAAGCGGATCGAAGAGGCCAAGGAGAGAGATCATCGCCGGGTGGGTGTAGATCTCGATCTCTTTCACATGGACGCGCTATCGCCGGGGTCCCCCTTCTACCTTCCGCGCGGCGTGGCTCTGTACAACGGGCTCGTGGACTTCATCCGGGACCTCTATCCGTCCTATGGATACCAGGAGGTGTTGACGCCCCAGCTCTTTCGTTCGGAGTTGTTCAAGACTTCCGGGCACTTTGACAAGTTTCACGACGACATGTTCTGGTTCGCCGGTACGGACGACGGCGAAGAGTTGGGCATCAAGGGGATGAACTGCCCGGGGCATTGCCATCTCTTCGGTTCGCGAAAGCGGTCCTATCGCGAACTTCCACTCCGCATGGCCGAATTTTCGCGACTACACCGCAACGAGCGGAGCGGAACACTCAACGGTCTCACGCGGGTCCGTTCGATGGCCCAGGACGACGCACATATCTTCTGCGAACCGGAACAGGTTGGGCAGGAGATCGATTCGTTCTTTGAACTGACGATCGAGGTGTATCGCACCCTGGGGCTCGATGGCGTCGAAATGGCGGTGTCGACGCGTCCCGCTGAATTCCTCGGAGAGGTCGCGGACTGGGACCTCGCCGAGAAGCGATTGGTGGAGGCCGTCGAGCGAAACGGATTTGCCTGCCGAATCAAGGAAGGCGATGCCGCGTTCTATGGCCCCAAGGTGGAGGCCGATTTTCGGGACGTTCTCGGCCGGGGTTGGACACTGGCGACCCTGCAGATCGACACGGCGCAACCCGGACGATTCGGGCTTGCCTACGTGGGGCGCGACGGAGAACTCCACCAACCGGCGATGCTCCACCGGGCCGTTCTGGGCTCGCTCGAGCGCTTTATCGCGATCTACATCGAGCATACTGGCGGAGACTTTCCGTTTTGGCTGGCCCCGGTCCAGGTCGCCGTTCTTCCCATCGCCGAGCGGCACGTCACGTATGCGAACGCCGTTGGAGAAAAACTGCAACAATCGGGCATCCGGGTTCACGTGGACGACCGCAGTGAGACCCTGGGGTTCAAGATTCGAGAATCCGAGACACAGAAGTTCCCGCTCGCCCTGGTCGTGGGAGACCAGGAAGAAGCGGACGGGAGTGTGACACCACGTCTGCGCAGGGGGCCGAAGGGTTCGGCGCCTGCCCAGGACGTAGATGGACTCGTGGCGAGACTGGTCGAAGCCAGTGCGAAGCGCCAAACGAGTCCGTTCGAATAGGAGGGACTTCGCATCACTATCCGATCCAGGTACCGAGTAGTAGCGCCGGAAAAGGACACGGTTCGTGTCAACGAGCGGATTCGCGTCCACGAAGTTCGGGTCATTGGAGCCGACGGAGAGCAGTTGGGGGTCATGGCCCCCGAGGAGGCATTGGCAAAAGCGCGTGAGAGCGGGTTTGATCTCGTCGAAGTCGCCGCGAATTCCCGTCCCCCGGTTTGCCGGATCATGGACTACGGCCGGTATAAGTACGAGCAGAAGAAGAAGCGGACAGGAAAAAACAAGCAGGCCCACGTTGCAACGCTAAAAGAAGTCAAGATGCGTCCAGGGACGGACGCGCATGATCTCAACTTCAAGTTGAACAATGCACGGCGTTTCCTCCTGGACGGAGACAAGGTCAAGGTGACCGTGATGTTTCGGGGCCGGGAGATGGTTCATACCGATCGGGGGAGAAGTCAGCTCAGGCACTTCAGCGAGTTGATCGGAACGATGGCGAAGGTGGAAAACCCGCCGCGCATGGAAGGGCGATTCATGTCGATGATCCTGGTGGCCGACCGCGAGGTAATCGCCGAGATGAAACGAAAAGAAGAGAGAGAAGAGAAAGAAGAGACCAAACGGGCGGCCGCAGAGTCTGCAGAGGGCGCTGCACCGGCCCAGGGAGAATGAGATGCCGAAGATGAAGACGCACCGGGGTGCTGCGAAGCGGTTCAAAAAGACCGCTTCGGGGAAGCTGGTTCGTCGCCGGACCAACAAGCAGCACATCTTGAGCAAGAAGACAACCAAGCGAAAGCGCAAGCTTCGGCTCAAGGGATTGGTTGCGGAGGCGGATGCTCCGCGAATCCGTCAAATGATTCCTTACCTCTAGGCTGTCAAGCCCAAGAAAGAGAACGAAGGACGAGTCATGCCCCGAGTAAAAAGAGGCGTTGCCGCACACCGGCGACGCAAGAGAATTCTGAAGCGAGCCAAGGGTTACCGAGGCACGCGATCCAAGTTGCACGGTGTCGCCCGCGAGGCGGTCGAGCGAGCGGGGGCGTATGCCTACCGCGACCGCAAGCAGCGAAAGCGAGAATTTCGCGCCCTTTGGATTGCGCGGATCAACGCGGCGGCCCGGGAGCACGGGCTTTCCTACAGCCGGATGATCAACGGGTTGAAGGAAGCTGGAGTCGAGGTGGACCGGAAGATCCTCGCGCAGTTCGCCATGAACGATCCGAAGGCGTTTGCCCAACTCGCCGAGGTCGCGAAGCAGGTGGCGGGCTGAGCCGGCCAGGGGATTTTGCATGGTGGATATCCCGGATCTCGCGGTTCTCGAGTCCACGGCTCGAGATGAAATAGCGGCGGCGACCTCGTCGCAGGCGTTGGCCCAGGTGCGCGCGGCGTACCTGGGGCGCAAGGGGTCCCTGGCGGCGGTGCTTCGCAGTATCGGGGAACTGGCTCCCGACGAGCGCGGCGCTCTTGGCCGTGATGCGAACCAACTGAAATCCCGGATCGAAGAATGGGTCGGCTCGCGCAAGGAAGAACTGGCGCGGGCGGGGCAGGACAAGGCACTGGCCGAACATCGCGTCGACGTGAGCCTGCCCGGGGCCGGTCGTCCGAGGGGGCACCTGCACCCGCTGACGCGTGTTCAACGGCAAGTTGAGGATTTCTTCTGGAGTCGCGGGTTCTCCATCGAAACGGGTCCGGAAGTCGAAACCGAGTACAACAACTTCGAAGCGCTGAATATCCCCGCCGATCACCCGGCGCGTGACATGCAGGATACGTTCTGGGTCGAAGGGGGGGGAGTGCTTCGCACCCATACCTCCCCGGTCCAGATTCGCGCGATGACCGGACGAGAGCCGCCGTTTGCCATCGTGGCACCTGGCCGGGTCTATCGTCACGACCTTTCGCCGCGACATAGCCCGATGTTCCAGCAGGTGGAAGGTTTCGTCGTGGACGAGCGAGCGAATTTCGCCGAGCTGAAGGGGCTGCTCTACGCCTTTGCAGCCCACATGATGGGTTCCGACGTGAACCTTCGATTTCGATCGAGTTATTTCCCGTTTACCGAGCCCTCGGCGGAGATGGATTTCGCCTGCCTGCTTTGTGTGGGAGAAGGCTGTTCCACGTGCTCCCAGACCGGATGGATCGAGTGGGGGGGGTGCGGGATGATCCACCCCGTGGTCCTGGAGAACTGCGGC
>JAZAOF010000108.1:0-28404 GCA_036228265.1 Myxococcota bacterium
GAGTCGAAGTGGCTCCCCGGGTAGGACTCGAACCTACGACCCAGCGGTTAACAGCCGCTTGCTCTACCAGCTGAGCTACCGGGGAACACGAAGACCAGAGCGGGCGATTTTAGGGTCTGGATTGTGAAACGCAAAATGCGGGTCCCCGCAGGTTATTCGAATCGGATCTCGAGTATTTCGAATTCGCGCGTTCCCTTCGGTACCCGCACCGTGACTTCGTCGTTGACTTCCCGATTCATCAACGCCTGGGCGACCGGCGAAGTCACCGAAATCAGGCCTTGGCTGACGTCGGCTTCGTCTTCTCCCACGATCCGGTAGCGAACCTTCTCGCCGGTCTGGATGTCCTCGAGTTGGAGTGTGGCGCCAAAGCGCACCTTGTCGGGCGTCTGCCCCGTGGGGTCGATCACCTGGGCTCGGGCGAGCTTGTCCTCGGTCATCGCGATCTGGCCCTCGATCATGGCCTGGCGCTCCTTGGCGGCATGAAATTCGGCGTTTTCCGAGATGTCGCCGTGGGCACGGGCTTCTTCGATGTCCTTGACGTTTTGCGGTCTCTCAACGGTCTTCAGCCGCTGGAGGGTGTCTTTCAGGGCTTCGTAGCCCTGTTGGGTCATGGGTACGCGGCTGGCCATGAGCGGGCTCGCCTTCCTGGCTCTGTCGCGGCCGCGATGACGGTGGCTGCGACGGGGTATGATTCCGATAGCGATCCCGATGTAGGGTTCGGGCGAGGAGCGCATCACCCTTTTTCGGGCTGGCGGAGGCTCTCTCTTGAAATCCGCGAAACGGATGCCCCATGGGGATCTCGCTATCTTCAGAAGCGTAACTCCACGCGGGCGAAGGGTCAACGATGCCTGAGCGCCGGAGTTTGGACCCGGAAACGACCCCTTCCGTTCCCGCCCGGACCCACTGGCTGTTGTTTGGGGCCGTTTTCTACGGTGCCCTAGCGGCCGTGGCCTGGGCCTGGCGCGGCGCCCTTTACGGCGAGCCGGTCTTCTTTGCTTCGGTGGAGGCGGCTTCCCAGGGGATCGACTGGATTCCAGACCTGGCTCTCGGCCTTGGAGCGGGAATGGCTCTTCTCGGGGTCTCGGCATGGGCCACCGCCCGGACTCGCTGGGGCGAACGGCTCGCCGATCGCATGGCCGATTTGCTCGCCGATGTTCCGCTCTCCCACGCCATCGCACTGGCCCTGCTCAGTGGCTTTGGCGAGGAGTTGTTTTTTCGGGGCGCGCTCCAACCGAGAGTCGGATGGTTCGTGGCCAGCCTGCTCTTCGGCTTGATGCACGTGGGTCCGGGCCGGGACTTTCTGCCAAGGACCGTTTTCGCCATCGCCGGGGGGGGAGTGTTTGGCGGGCTCTTCCTGGCCACGGGCAACCTGGTGGCTCCGATCGCGGCCCACGTCCTGGTTAACGGGGTGAACCTTCCGATTCTCTCGCGGCGCGGTCGCCGGAAGCCTTAGTCCATCCGGCCGGTTGGGTCTTCGGTCGCAGTTGGGTCTCCAAGCCGTGGATCAGGTAACCCAGGAGCATCAACTCGGCCAGGCGATCCGAGCCCTTCTCGTCGTCGACGAGGCCCTCTTCGGTACGAATCTTTTCGGCGTAGGCGAAGAAGAATTCAAGCGCTTCGGGCGGCGTATTGTTATGAAGAACCTGGTTGATCTGGTCTACGTCGAGTTCTTCGTAGACTTCGATAAAGGACCACGCAAGCTCTTTGAAGGTCATGGTGCGGTTCTTTTCTTTGCTCTTGAGTGGCGGACAAGGAAAAGTCCGGTCGAAGCCTTGCGCGGTCGCATTGCGCCTCGCTCAAAGTCGCATGGGGGAGGTCAGAAAGTCAATGAAAGAATCATGATTCCGGCAGGCATTCCTCTCGCCGAACGGCGAGGAGTGTCTCCAGCCGAGTCTGGGCGCCCTCGGAGAGGTGCGAGCGAACGCGGCGGCCGGGATCAAAGCCCTTTTGTTTCAGCCGATTGAATTGCACCGTTGCTTGTCGCGCCCGGGGCCCGGGACGAGCGCCTGGCGATGCGGTGCAGGAGGAATGGTCGGGGCGACTGGATTTGAACCAGCGACCTCTTCGTCCCGAACGAAGCGCGCTACCAAGCTGCGCCACGCCCCGACGCGTCCAGCCGCTGGGGCTGAGCGCGGCGGCAGTATGCCGTCTCCCGGTCCTTCGTGCGAGGGGCCGGTGCCCAGAATCATCGATCGCCTAGAATCCAGCCGGAAATCGGGCATCTGGGGCCGGTTGGTGGTAGAGGGGCACTGCATTGGGCGTTGCGGCTTTCGCGATCACGGTGGGATCCGCCCTGGGCCTTGTCCTGGTGCTCGTGGGCCTACGCCCGCGCTGGATCGTGCGCCACCCGGTGGCCGTTCTTCTGCTCGCGGCGCTGGTTTCCGGGCTGGCGGCCGGGGCCCTGTTCCGGCTGGATCCTCCAGGCATCGAACTCGGCTTCGATCCCTCCACGGAACCCCTGCTCCCGACGGGGGACCCCGCCCAGGTGATCTACCGGCGGGCGGTGCTCGAGTTCGGTGACGACCAGGTCTATGTGGTGGCCATTCGTTGCCCGGATGTCTTCACACCGGAATGTCTCGGCGCCGTAGACCGCATCACTGGAAGAATCGCTCGCCTTACCGGCGTTCGCTCGGTGAGCAGCCTGCTCGACGTGACTTCGTTCTCCTACGAAGCCGACCCCGATTGGGTCGTGGTGGAGCCTTTCATGGACGAGGTTCCGAGCGACCCACGCGAACTCGAGAAACTGAGGGCTCGCGCGCTATCGGATCCGGTCTATCGGCGAACGATTATTTCGGACGACGCCAAGACGGCCGCGATCAATGTCCGCTTTCGCGAGATGACCGACGACGTCTTCATTGATTCGGGCCTCGACGGGCAGATTCGAGCGATTGCCGCCGAAGAGGCCAGTCCCTCGTTTCCGTTTCATGTCGCCGGGCGCCCTCACATCAAGGTGCATGTCTACGAGGGGATGGTTCATGACCTCCAGCTCTTGATCCCGCTCTCGGTGCTGGTCATGGCGATCTGTTTATGGCTCTTTCTGGGGTCGTTTCGTGGCGTGGTGATGCCCCTGCTGACGGCGCTCATGGCGAACCTTTGGACCTTCGGAGCGATGTCCTATCTCGGTTTTCCAATGACGCTTCTGACGGGTTTGCTCGGCCCGATGCTCCTGGCCCTGGGGAGCGTCTACGGAATCCACGTTCTATCTCGCATCGACGAGGAACTCGAGGGCGCGGAGAAACGCGGGGACGGGGTTCTCACGGCGCTTGAGCACCTCCGGGTCCCGGTTCTGATCGCGGGGTTTACCACGGTGGTGGGTTTTGGCGCCTTGCTCATCACCGATGTTCCCGCGGTACTCGAGTTGGGGGGCTTCTCGATGCTTGGAGTGGCGTCGGCCACCGTGATCGTGGCCACCGTGGTTCCCTCCCTGCTGGTTCTCTGGCCCGATCCGGGCGAAAGAGAGCGTCCCGCGCTGCTCCGCGTCCTGGACGAAGCCCTGGGGCGCCTTCTCTCGGCTCTCGGGCACTGGGTGGTGCGTCGGACTGCACCGATTTTGGTGGGCGGGGCCCTCTGCGTAGGGGTGTCGCTCGCCGCGATTCCCCATATCGTGATCGATACGGACTATCTCTCGTATTTCGACGAAGAGGCTCCCCTGCGCGTCGATTTTGACGCGGTCAACCGCTTGCTGGCGGGCGCGATTCCGTTGTTCGTGGTGCTCGATGGCTCGGGACCCGGGAGCTACCGGGACCCCGATGTTCTCGAGGGCGTCGCCCGTCTCCAGGCGAAGATGGGCGACGTTCCGGGTGTCAGTCGGACGTTGTCGTTTCTCGACTCGATGCGGGTTCTGAACCGGGCCTTCCACGCCGATGACCCGGAGGAGGAGCGGATACCCGAGACGCGGGCTGGAATTACCGAGCTCCTGTTCATGATTCCGAAAAACGAACTCCAGCGGTTTACCACCGTGAACCACGGACGTTCGAACGTCATCGTCCGAACCGGTGAGGTGGGGTCCGCCGCAATTTCGCGACTCACGTCGGATCTGCAGCAGGTGATCGGGGAGAATCCGCTGCCCGGCAATCTCGATGTCGCCGTTACGGGAAACGCGATTCTGCTGTCCCGAAGTGCTGACGGAATTGCCCAGGGGCAGCCTCGAAGCGTGGCCCTGGCCGCGCTAACGATCCTCCTGGTTATTGCTCTCGGACTGCGGTCGCCTCGCCTGGGCGCCGTGGCGATGATCCCAAACCTGATACCGGTCTTGCTCTTCTTTGGCCTGTTGGGGCTTGGGGCCGCGCCGCTTTCGCTGCCGACCAGCTTGATCGGATGTGTCGCGCTCGGAATCGCCATCGACGATACGGTGCACTTCATGGTGCGCTACCGCGAGGAGCGAGGGCGGGGAGCGTCGCCCGAGGAGGCGGCGAGGAGGTGTACCCTTCTTGTGGGTCGACCGATCGCCGTGACGTCCTTCGTCCTGGTGGCGGGCTTCCTGGTGGTGACCTTCTCCGATTTCGCGACGCTCCAGGAGTTTGGATTGTTGTCCGCGATCACCATGGGCATCTGCCTGCTCAACGATCTCGTTCTCTTGCCGGCCCTGCTCGTGCGCTTTCGCGCCTGACGCGGTCGGGCTAGTGCCCGATCAGGCGGCGCATCTCGAAGGTGTTGTTCTCGAGCTGGACGTTGGGCTCGACCTCCTCGATGCTCATCCGCGGATAGGTCCCGCGTCGAAGGCTCCGCATGGTCATTTGCTTGAGGATCCAGACGTCGTCGAGTTTTTCGATGGTCGGGCGGTCGACTCCGAGGGTCTTGATCTCGATTTCGCGCTTGTTCCAATAGCGGGTCCGGAGCGGGAGGGAACGTTCCTTCTCGATGTAAATCCGGAGTTTCGAGTACTCGGACTGTTTCTTCTCGTGGGGCACGGCCTCGACCACGAAAACGGGGACGCCGTCGATGGCTTCATCCGCCAGGCGCGCGTAGGAGAAGTCATCCGCATCTCGAGGGAGAACGTCCTCAAAGCTGAAATCGCTCCCGAAAACGGGTTCGCCTCGTAGGTTGACCCGGCGGATTCGGCGCTCGCTCGCGAGGTAGACGAACTGGTCGGAGGTTTCCTCCCTGCGATTCAGGATGAGGTATCCGGTGTGTCGTAGCTCGAAGGGTTCGAGATAACGGACGAGGGTTCGCGACGTCACTTCGTCGTCCGCGGTCGAGTTCTCCAGAGTGTCTTCGAACCACATTTCGAAAACCGTGACCTGTTCGTTTCCGGCCCGGTCGCCGGAGGTCAGGCGCGCGGTTTGGCGGAAGGATTGGAATCGGTTTTCCAGCACGCGCGTGTAGATGTCGCGTCCCGTGAGTTCTCTTTCATGCGGGACCTCGGGGGCGACCTTTTCGGGAGGGCGATCTCCGAGAGCGCCGAGGGCGAAGAGAAGAAGGACGCTTCCAGCCAGTACAAGGGCGCCGAGATTCGACAGGGACCGGTCGAGGTGCTTCATGCCGAGTGGGAGCGTGCGGGACCGCCGGGGGGCTCAGCCGCCGAAGGGTTCGGCCCGCTTCCTCAGGTTCTCGATCGCATCGGCGTAGTCCTTTTCGCCGAAGATCGCCGTGCCCGCGACGAAAACGTTGGCGCCCGCTTCGGCCGCCACCGCGATCGTCTCCGGTCCAACCCCGCCGTCGATTTCGAGGTCGACGGCGAGTTGGCGTTCGTCGAGCCAGGAACGAAGGCGGCGGACCTTTTCCATCATCTCCGGGATGAATTTCTGCCCCCCGAACCCGGGGTTGACGGTCATGACCAGGAGTTGGTCGAGGTCGCCGAGAACCGGCTCGAGGGCTTGGGCCGGGGTGGAGGGGTTTACGACGGCGCAGGCGCGCGCACCGGCTTCGCGTATCTGGGCCAGGGTGCGATGCAGGTGGGGACAGGTTTCAACGTGTACCCCGATGGTATCCGCGCCGGCATTGGCGTAGTCGGCGATGGAGAGTTCCGGAGACTCGATCATGAGGTGGACGTCCAGGGGCAGTGTCGTGGAGCGCTTGACGGCTTCGACGATCGGCGGTCCCAGGGTGAGATTGGGAACGAAATGGCCGTCCATGACATCGACGTGGATCCAGTCGGCTCCGGCCTCTTCGACGGCACGGACCTCTTCTCCGAGGCGGGAGAAGTCGCTGGCGAGAATCGACGGGGCGATTCGCGTGGGGAGGCGTCCTCCCGGGGGAGTGTCGGTCGGTGTCACGAGATGCGCTCCAGTCGGGCGGCGAAAAACCCGTCCGTACCGTGTTGGTGGGGCAGGCAGCGGAGATCGCCGACGTCGTCGAGAAGTGGGTGGAGGGCCGCCGGAATCTTCTCGAGCGAGGCGCGCCGCAGGTCCTTTCGACTTTCAAGGAGTTCGTTCACCACGTCTTCGTTTTCTTCGGGGATCAAGGTACATGTACTGTAGACGAGAATTCCGGCCGGTCTCAAGGTTTCGACACATTGGCGAAGGAGCGCCAGTTGGATCTCGCGCAGTGCGGGGAGGTCTTCCGGGCGTACGCGCCATCGCGCGTCCGGGTGCCTCCGGAGGGTTCCCAGCCCCGAACAGGGGGCATCGACGAGGACGCGGTCGAAACCCGGGGCGAGCGTGGGGGGGCAAGGCAGGTCTCCAAGGGGCTGCGTGGCGTCCCGGGCGAGTGTCTGGATGTTCTCGAGGCCAAGGCGCCGGGCTGCGCGCGACACCAGGCCCAGGCGATTGGCGTGGCGATCGATGGCGAGCACGAAGCTGCTCGGGCCGGTTCGTTCGGCGATGGCCGTTGTCTTTGATCCCGGTGCGGCGCAGCAATCCAGGATCGATTCTCCGGGGTTCGGATCCAGCAAGTCGACCACCAGTTGAGCCGCCTCGTCCTGGACGCTGCAACGTCCTTCCCGAAATGCGGGCTCGCGCGCCGCGTTTCCCCGCCGCCCGAGGATCACGGCGTCCGGGGAGTAGCGCCCGAGATGAGCGTCAGGAAAGCGCGGAAGGAGTTCTTCGAGAAGTTCGTTCGCCGTGTTCTTCTCGCGGTTGGCGCGCAGGGTGACCGGAGGATTGGCGTTCGAGACCGTGGCGAGGGCCGCGGCGTTTTCGGCTCCGTAGAGAGCCAGCCAGCGCTCCGCGATCCACCGGGGAAGGGACAGTCCGTGGACCAGGTGCCCAACGGGGTCGCGAACGAGGTCGGGCACCGGGAGTTTCTCGTGCTCGACCGAGAGTCGGCGGAGGGCGGCGTTGACCAACCCTGCTGCACGTTCGACTCCGAGTGCGCGAATGCAGCGCACGGACTGATCGACGGCCGTGGCATTGGCGATGCGGTCGGAAAACACGATCTGGTAGGCACCGAGTCGCAACGTGCTCGCGACCAACGGCTCGGTGCGGTCCAGTCGGCGGTCGAGGACATGGGACAAGAGAAAGTCGAGTCGCCCTCGCCATCGCAGCGTTCCGTAGACGAGCTCCGTTGCGAGTGCTCGGTCTTCCACGGAAAGAGAGCCTCCCGAGAGGGCATGGTGGAGCGAGAGGTCGGCGAAGGCCTGCACTCGCTCGACGCGTTCGAGGACGCGGGTTGCGATCATGCGAGCCGACGTGGGCCCGTCTCCCGGGCGCCGTCCGGGGGCTTCCCCCGTGGAGCGGGGACGTCCCCGCGGCCGTCGGGTCGGCGTTTTGTCGGGGGGAGGCAAGCGGGGGTCTTCTCCTCGAACCCGGGTTGGGCCCGGGGCCCGGAGTCTAGCGGGCCACGCCGCGGGGTCCCGCCAGACTCAGGAGACCGGGTCGGTGTCGCCCAGTTGGCTGCCGTCGGGGATGTCGTTCCCGCGCAGGAAGACGTCCACTGGGAGTACGCGTCCCCCGGCGCGCTGGAGTTGAAGCGGAGCCAGCCAGCCCTCGCCCGTGGCGATGTGAACGGGCGAAGAAGGTGATTGGGTTCGGACGACGGACCCCGGTCGGCGGGCGGGCGCCGTGCTGTCTTCAACCTGTGCGTCGAGGATGCGGAGGATCTCACCCTGGAAACGCGTCGCTGCGCCGGGCCTCGGAGCCATGGCGCGGATCCGGCGCGCGAGCCCCGGGGCGTCGGTTTCCCAATCGATCTGCGTGTCTTCCCGGGTCAACTTGGGAGCCGTGGTGGCTTGGCTGGCGTCTTGCTCGATCCATTCGGCGCGGTCGAGGGAGATGGCTTCGAGGGCTTCGTCGATGAGGTCTGCGGCCAACTGGGCGAGCCTCTCTTCGAGTTTTCCAGCGTTCTCCCGGTTCCGGATTTCGAGTTCGCGCTGGAGACCGATGGGCCCCGCGTCCATCTCCTTGACGATTCTCATGACCGAAATCCCCGTGCGCGATTCCCCTTCGAGAATGGCCCGCGCGATGGGAGCCGCGCCTCGGTAACGGGGAAGCAGACTGGCATGGGCATTCACGAGGTAGCCGCGACCGGGAAGCTCGCGCACGGCGCGGGGCAGGAACTGGCCGAAAGCCGCGACCACCCCGATGTCGGGTCGAAAGCCTCGAAGGGTCTCCTGGAAGAGCGGGTCGGCCACGCTCTCGGGTTGAAGCAGCGGGAGACCCGCCTGGCGCGCCACCTGGGCCACGGGGGATGGGCGGGTCTTCCGGCCGCGGCCCCGCGGACGGTCGGGCTGGCTGACCACCGCGACCACCGGGTGGTTTCCGGCGAGCAGCCGTTCGAGGCACGGAACCGCAAATTCCGGAGTACCGAAGAATACGGTGCGCATCGGCTCGGAATTCAGAGAGGCGCCCGTGGGTCGTCGGCCGCGCTGGCGTCGAGAGCGACCTGTTTCTTGCGCTTGTTGACGTACATGCTTCGCTTGAGCCGGCTAATCCGGTCGATGAACAGAATTCCGTCGAGATGGTCGATTTCGTGTTGAAAGCAAACCGCGCGCAGCCCTTCGGCGTGTTCTTCGATGGGATTGCCATCGAGGTCGAGTCCCGTGAGGCGGATTCGCTCGGCGCGCTCCACGTCGGCGTTGTAGTCGGGGACCGAGAGGCAACCCTCGTTCCACACGATGTTTCCCTCGGGCTCGGAGATTTCCGGATTGACCACCACCAGGGCATCGCGCTCAGCGCCTTCTTCGCCCCACTCGGTGTCGACCACGATCAGCCGAATGGGTTCACCGATTTGCGGTGCGGCGAGGCCGATCCCCGGTTCGTCGTACATGACCTGGCACATTTCAGCCGCGAGCTCGCGGTGCGTGTCGGTGATCTCGCGGATCGGTTCGCTCTTGCGCTTGAGCCGCGGATCAGGAAACTGGAGTACTTCCCGAAGCGCCATGGCCGGTTCATAGCATGTTGACCGGATTGACGTCCAACGAAGCCTGGGTCGGTTTCGGGAGTGCCTGGCTGATTTCGAGCAGGTGCCGCGCGGCGTCGAGGAGTCGGTCTTCGTCGAGTCCCTTGACCAGGATCTGGAATCGATAGCGCCCGCGAAGCTTGGGAAGCGGGGCGGGGGCGGGACCCAGGATCTCGAGCTCCGTGAACGCCTCCCGGTTCACGAATTCGCGGAGATTCAGGCCGAGTTGGTTCGCCGCACGGTTCGCCGCGGCCTCCTCCGGGTGAGAGATCACGAGTTGGGCGATTCGGCCGAAAGGCGGGTAGAACAGGCCCGCGCGTTCCTTCATTTCGCGGGCGTAGAAGGAGTCGTAGTCGTGGCCCCGTGCGCTCTGGATGGCGTAGTGCTGCGGGGCGTAGGTCTGGATCAAGACGCGTCCCGGGGTTTGGGCTCTTCCGGCTCGGCCCGCGACCTGGGTGAGGAGCTGGAAGGTGCGCTCAGCGGCGCGGAAATCGGGATGGTGCAGCCCGACATCCGCGAGCACGACACCCACGAGTTGCACGCCCGGGAAGTCGTGCCCCTTGGCCACCATCTGCGTTCCGATCAGGATGTCGATCTCGTGGTTGTGGAGGCCCCGTAGAGTCTTCTCGGTATGGCCTCGGCGGTGCGCGGTGTCGCGGTCGAGGCGAGCGGTTCGTGCTCGCGGAAAAGCGATGCGGACCTCTTCTTCGAGCCTCTCGGTCCCCATTCCGAGGAGCGCGGTGTCGGGAGCGCCGCAAGACCTGCATTCGTCCGAAGGGGTTTGGGTGTGGTCGCAGTAGTGGCACCGGAGATTGTGCTCGCGCGCGTGAAAGACCAGCGCAATCTCGCAGTTCGGACAGTGTTCGGCGTGGCCGCAGTCGAAGCAGAAGATCTGCGTGGAGAAGCCCCGCCGATTGAGGAAGAGGATCGTCTGGCCGCCATTCTCGAGAGTTTGTGAAATCGCGCGTCGGAGGGGGTGCGTCAGGATCAGTTTGCGGCCCCGGGGCGCCTTTTCGCGTTCGGCCGCCAGGTCGATGAGTTCGACGGACGGAAGCGGTCGATCTCCAATGCGTCGCGGCAGTACCAGGCGATGGATTTCACCCTGGTCGGCGGCGTGGCTCGACTCGAGGCTCGGGGTAGCCGAGCCGAGCACCAGGGGGCACGAGTGGGCTTCGCCCAGGCGCATGGCAAGGGAGGAAGCGTGATACCGAAAACCTTCGTCGTTCTTGTAGGCCGAGTCGTGTTCTTCGTCGATGACCAGGATGCCCAGGTGTTCGAGGGGCGCGAAAAGAGCGCTTCGGGCCCCCACCGCAATGGGCGTGTCGCCCCGCCGTAGGCGTTGCCATTGTTCGAGGCGTTCGCCGGGTCTCAGTCCGCTATGAAGAACTGCGAGGGAATCCCCGAAGCGGGCACGCAAGCGATGGACGAGTTGATGGGTGAGGGTGATTTCGGGCACGAGAACCAACGCCTGGCGCCCCTGCTGTAGGGCTTCCGAGATGGCGCGCAGGTAGATTTCGGTCTTTCCCGAACCGGTGACTCCGTGCAGCAGGTAACGGGCCGCCTCGTGCTTGCGTACGCTTTCGCAGATCGGTTCCAGGGCGACTTGTTGGTCGCGGGAGAGTTGAAGCGGAGTGTCCCGTTCCACGGGTTCTCCCAAAACGTTGCGCGGAGCGTCGCGTGTTTCGCTTTCGATCAGGCCGCGTTTTGAGAGTTCGCGCAAGAGATTCGCGGTGTTTGAAAACTCGGAACGAAGTGTTCCGCTCCCGACTTCGCCACCGGCTCGTTCAATAAAACGGAGGAGAGCGGCTTGCTTCGGGGCCCGGGCCAGGGCGTCCCGGCAGGTTTCGGGTACGTCGATCTCCGGAGCGAGACGGATGAAGGTCTCCGTGGCCACGCGCGCGCTCGGCGCGTGCTCACGGGCTTGCCTGGCGAGCAGGCCGTCCGAGGCCAGTTGCCTCAGCCGGGGCTCGAGATCCCGGCCCTTCGGCGCCTTGCCCCGGGCGAGTGTTTGGAGGAGTTCCGCGTCCGTCTCGGCGAGAATTCCGCGGCGGAGGGCTTCGAGACCCCGGGGCGTCGGTTCCAGGACCGTTTTCCAGCGTGGGGCAGAGCCGCGGGGGAGGGCGGTGGAGAGGGCGAGCCCCACGGGACACAGGACACGGTCCGCCGCCTCGCGTAGGATTTGGATCATGCGCGAAGAAATCACCGGCTCGCTGTCCACCACGCGTTCGATGACAGAGAGCCTCGCGAACTCCACGTCCTCGAGGGGCGGGCGTTCGACGATGAGCCCGGTCAGGGACCGCCCCGAAAAGCGAACCACGACACGGCACCCCGGGCGGGCGGCCCGGTCGATCGTCTCGGGCACGGCGTAGTCGAAAAGCGAGTCGATGGGTACGGGAAGAGCCAACCGGGCGGCGCCGCAAACGGTGCCTGCGAAGAGCGGATCGACCATGCGGACATTGTACGGGGGACGACGATCTCGTGCCGGAAAGCCGGGACGAATCCAGGTTCGCGAGAGCCGGTTTGGCCGCGAACTCTGGGTGGACGGCACTTTCGCCTCCTTCCACCGTGCCGGGTCGGTTTCCACGGGGTCGGTGTGGGACGCCATCGCGGCGGGCTTGCTGGCGCTGCCGCCCGAGCGCCGGCGCCGGGTTCTCGTGCTCGGTCTCGGCGCGGGAAGCGTCGCGCGACTGGTACGGGCCCTGGCGCCCCGTGCCCATATTGTGGGGGTCGAGTTCGACCCGGAGATCGTCGAGGTGTCGCGGACGTTCTTCGGGTTGGATGGGCTGGATCTCGAGGTGACCGTCGGTGACGCCCGTGCCTACCTCGAGCGGTCCCGTCGGCGCTTCGACGCGATCCTCGAGGACGTTTTTGTCGGTTCTGGCGACGCTGTCCAGAAACCGGAGTGGCTGCCGCAACCCGGGCATCGCCTGGCTGTACGACGCCTTGCCCCCGGCGGCGTTCTCGTGAGCAATGCGCTCGACGAAGCTTCTTTTGTTTCCTGGTCCCTGCGATCCTTGTTCCCCTCGGTCGTCCGGGTCGACGTGGAGGATTACGACAACAGGATCTTCGTAGGGGGAGGAGAGGGGCTGTCGGCGCGAAGCCTGCGAAGCCGGGTGGCGGCGGACCCGGTACTCCGGGGGACACTCCCGCTGCTTTCCTTTCGAAGCCTGGAGGGGGTCCAGGGGGCTCCGTAGCGGGAAGTCAGGCCGAGGCCTTGAGCGTGTCCCGTTGGGAGTCGAGGTTGCGGAGGATGTCGCGAGCGACCGCCTTCAGCGTATCGAAGACGCCATCGCCGCGCGTGGCGCAGGCTTCGAATTGAGGCACGTTCGACGGGTTGAGCGCGTCGACGAGGTCGGCGATCGGGATGGGGTCTTCGATGTCGCGCTTGTTGTACTGGATGACGTAGGGAAGGCGCGCCAGGTCGGTGCCCTGTTCCTGCAGGTTCGACCGCAGGTTGAACAGGCTTTCCGCATTGGCTTCCATGCGCTCTCGTTGAGAATCCGCGACGAAAACGATCCCGTCGACCCCCTTGAGAATGAGTTTTCGGCTGGCATCGTAGAAGACCTGCCCCGGCACCGTGTAGAGATGGAACCGGGTCTTGAACCCGCGGATCTGCCCGAGAGCCAGGGGCAGAAAATCGAAAAACAGGGTCCGCTCGGTTTCGGTCGCAAGGGAGATCATCTTTCCCTTGAGTTCTGGCCGGGTTTTCGAGTAGATGAACTGGAGGTTGGTCGTTTTTCCACAGAGGCCGGGCCCGTAGTAGACGATCTTGCAATTGACCTCGCGCGAGGCGTAGTTGATGAAGGACATGGGGTCAGTCTTCGGGGGCGGTTTCGATAAAAAGGTGGTCGAGGTCGGCGTCGGTGAGATCGGCGAACGGCCCCCTGGCATTTCCCGTCGGCCCGGTCCTCGAATGGACGTCGTTGAAGAACGTGGCCAGGCGGGCTCCCGCTTTTCGAGATCGAAGTTTGACAAGGCCGAGCGTGCTCTTGTCGTCAAAGACGACAACGAGGATGGAACGGGTGCCAACGAGGGTCATCTGCACGTGCCGGTGGATTCCCTGGTGGGTGTGGGTGGGGAATTCGTCTTCGCCGATCAGGTGGGCGAGTCCCCCGGTTGCTGCGATGGCGCCGGCCGTGAGAGACGCCAGTCCGGTGGTGTCGATTCCCACGAGGGATCCCGACTGCGCGATCAAGGGGCCGGCCTTGTCGATCACGAAAGCGCTGGTCGCGTGGGCTTCCTGCACGAGTTGCTCGAGAATCTTCTCGATCGTACGCTGATCTTCGTCGAAGAGGACGAACGGCGCGTCGAACATGGGTTCTCCCTGGCACTCTCGCTGGGAACGGATGAGAGCGAGAGCGTCGATCTCGGTGCGGTGCCAGGACCTTGGATCGGCTTGCGCCGGTTCGCGCTTTAGGAGAACGATCGCGTTCAGTCGATGGGACGGCGGTTTCCCAGGGATCGCCCCACCGTGACGGGGTCGGCGTACTCGAGATCGCCGCCGAGCGGCATTCCATAGGCAATTCGGCTGATCGTCACGCCGGTGTCCTTCAGGCGGTCGGCGATAAAGTGGGCCGTTGCATCGCCCTCCGCCGTGGGATTGGTTGCGAGAATGACCTCGCGGACGAGCCCCGCCTCGATTCTCTGCTCGAGTTCGGCGACCCGGATGTCGTCGGGTCCGATCCCCTCGATGGGAGAAAGTGCGCCCCCGAGAACGAAGTACCGCCCCCCGAAACTCTGGCTTCGTTCGATCGAAGCGCGATCGGCGGGTTCTTCCACCACGCAGAGGATCGATCCATCCCGGCTGTCATCGCGGCAGGTCGTACAGGGGGAACGGTCGGTGAGATTGAAGCACGACTCGCAGAGAACGGTGTCCTGCTTGAGTCGATGGAGTGCTTCGGCCAACTCCTGTACCCACGCGTCGGGAGCGCCCAGCAGAAAAAAAGCGAGGCGAGTAGCCGATTTCTCGCCGATTCCAGGAAGTCGCTTGAGGCTCGTGACCAGGCGGTCGATGGCCGGTGACGTGTCCATCCCTATCCCGAGTTGCTGTCGTTGGGTGACAAGAGCGAGCCGAGGTCGAGACCGCCCGAGGCCCGCTGCATGGCTTCCTGGGCGCCGCGTTGGGCGTTTGCGAGCGCGGCATTGACAGCGGCGGCGGCGAGGTCCTGGAGCATTTCGCGGTCCCCGTCTGCGTGCAGCGAGGGTTCGATCCGGATCTCGAGAATCTTGAGGTCGCCGCTACACGCGGCGGTCACCATGCCGCCGCCCGCGGATCCTTCAAAGCGCTGGCGGGCGAGGTCGCGCTGAATTTCCGCCATTCGGGATTGCATGGCGCGGGCCTGTCCGAAAATCTTGCCGAGGTCGGGTCCGCTCATCGGTTTTCTCTCAGCGGGCGGATCTCGACGATCTGGGCGTCGAGTTCATGGACCGCGGTGTTGATCGCCTCGTGGTCGAGGGCCTTCTTGCGTCGTTGGCGAATGGATTCGCGATCGGGAGCGCCGGTGCCGGGGGTCGCACGGGTGTCGTCCAGGACTTCAATGGAAACCCGGGCCTGGCTCCCGAAGAATCGCTCGCAGATCTTGCGCACTTCATCCATGCGCGTCTCGAGGCGACTCTGGTGGAATGACTTTGCGACACCGATCCGCAGGGTTTCCTCCGTGCACTCCAGGAGGCGGCCGCCGTCGAGCGAAGCGAAGAGGCCTCGATTCTCCTGCATCCCGAAATCCAGGAGGCCCGCGAAGACCTGGTCCAGCGGTTGGGTTGGATCGAAGGACGGCGCGGCGGAACCTGGCGATCGGGGGGCGTCGGAAGAGGGCGTGGACTCGGCGACCGTCTCCGGTTCGGGGGCTGAGGGGGCGGCCTGGCTTGCCGGGGGCTTTGCCGTCTCGTTCTTCCGAGTGGCTGGCGGATCGGCGTTTTCGATGGCCGGCGATCCGCCGGAAGGTCGCCCGGAGGGGCGTGCACCCGCGGCGAGTTCCTTTTCCAGGGATTCGAGCCGAGAGACGAGGGCTCCCATCTCGTCGCCCGAGGGCATGGTGGCCAGTCGGACCAGGGCCATTTCGAGAACGGCAAAGGGGTGGGGGGCTCGGCCCAGTTCGTCCATCTCCGCCACCAGGGCGCGGAACATTCGTCTCAGGCGTACGGGGTCACAGTCGCCGGCCAGACCGCGGAACGACTCGCGGTCTTCATCGGTGCATTCGATGAGTTGCCGGGCCTGGGGAGCGACCGTGAGTACCACGAGGTCTCGAAGGAGTTGGACGAGGTCCGAACCGAGACGGCCGGGTTCGGTGCCCGAATCGCGAGCCGAGCCACAGCCCTCGAGGGCGGCTTCGGCATCCCCCGCGATGCAGGCTTTCGCGATGGAAAAGAGAAGAGATCGATCCGTGAGGTCGAGCACCGAATGGACCGACGCGTCGTCCACGGTGGAACCGCCAAACGAGAGGATCTGGTCCATCAGCGTCTGGGCGTCGCGCATGGAACCGTCGCCTTCACGAGCGATGGCCCGCAGGCTGGCATCGGAGATGGTTACGGATTCGGCATCGGCGATGGTGCGGAGTCGATCCACCACCGTGCTCACGGGAATGCGTCGCAGGTCGTAACGCTGGCAGCGCGACAGCACCGTAAACGGAATCCGCTCGGGTTCCGTGGTGGCAAAAACGAGGAGACTCTGCGGCGGGGGTTCCTCGAGAGTCTTGAGCAGTGCGTTGAACGCCGACTTCGACAGCATGTGCACTTCGTCGATGACATAGATGCGATGCTTGCCGGGCGAGGGGGCGTAGCGGATGGAGTCGATCAGGTCGCGGACGTCGTCCACGCTGTTGCGGCTCGCGGCATCGATTTCCTGCACGTCGTTCGAGCGGCCGCTCGTGATGTCTTCACAGGCGCTGCAGGTGCCGCACGGTTCGTCGGTCGGCCCCTGCTCGCAGTTCAAGCAGTGGGCGAGGATGCGAGCAAGGGTCGTTTTGCCGACACCGCGGGGCCCGGACAGCAGGAGGGCGTGCGGCATCCGGTCGGCCCGGATCGCGTTGCGCAGGGGGGTCGTCACGTGGGACTGCCCGCCGACCTCGTCGAAGGTCCGGGGGCGCCATTTCCGAGCGATGACTTCGTAGCTCAAGGGGGCTTTGGCCTCGTCAACCGAAACGCATGTCCCGGGCCTTGATCGCAGGGCACCCCCGTTCGCAACCGGCTCCCTGCTACCGCTGCTTCCTTCCGGATCTCACGGGGTTCACAAGGTCCCAAGCCCGATCGGGACCCTGCGATCAAGGCCCGAAACAGCCGAGGTTCGCAATCTACACGCGGGCTCCCGGGCGGTCAAACCCTCGGCGGGGCTCCTCCGGGCTGTGACCCCGTGGGGTTGAAGTGGATTTGCCGAGAGGGGACCGATGCGGGGCGCGGCGTCCGGTAGGGGGGTGAACTAACGTGAGTGCGTTCGACTTTGTTGCGTTCCCAGAGGCTTGCGAGGAGCGCGGAGTTGGACGCCCGTCAAGGAGTGCCCGTCATCTTGGAGCCCGAAGCCCCTCACGGTCGCGCGCTGATCCTCCTGGGGCTGGGGGCCCTGCTCGGCATTGGCCTGGCGGCGTCGGGGGCGCTTCTGCCTTCGACGTCCAATGAACTGGGCCCTGGCACGATCGCCCAGGTCGGGGACAGGAGTATTCCGACGGCGGTGTACGAGTTGGCTCGAGACCGGTTGGCGGCCGACAAGCGAAACCCGATGCAAGACGACGACCGCCGCCACATTCTTCGGCGCCTGGTTGAAGAGGAACTGCTGATCCAGCGGGGAGAGGCCATCGGCCTCGTGGCCTCGGAACCCTCCGTGCGCAAGGCGATCGCCGCCTCGATGATCCAGTCGATCGTGGCCCAGAGCGAGAGTGAGCAGCCGAGCGAAAGGGATCTGCGGCGCTTCTACGCGGAGAACCCTGGCTACTTTACGCCCCAGGGGACTCTCCACGTGCGGCAGGTGGCCTTTTCTCCCCGGGAAGGGGAGTCGCCGGAGGCACGGGCGCTTCGCCGTCGGCACGCCGAGGACGCCCTGGATGCGGACATGGGCTTCGGCGAGGTCCAGGCGCGATGGGGCGATGAGCCGCTTCTGCCGATTCCCGATTCGCCGCTCCCGGCGAACAAGCTTCGCCAGTACCTGGGGCCGAGCCTCACCGAGGCCGTAGCGGCGCTTTCCCCCGGTGAGAGGACGGGCTGGGTCGACACGGGATCGGGCGGCCGGATCCTGCTTCTCGTGGCCGCGGAGCCCGCGGCGACGCCGAGCTTCGAAGATGTCGTCGAGCAGGTTTCGGTCGCGTATGGACGCCATTCCGCGGACCTGGCCCTGCGCGACTACCTCGACGAACTCTGGAAGGACGCGGATATCCGCTTTGCTCCTGGGGCTCCGCTGCCGTGATGCCGCGGGGGGGCCGTTCTGGGCTCGCATGTCTCCTCTTCGGGGTCCTCCTGGTCGCGGCCGCTTCGGTCCATGCCCATTCCCGCAGCCAATCGTTCTCGAACTGGCGGTTCGAGGAAGACGGGTCCCTGGCGGTTCAATTCAGCGTGCTCTCCCGGGAGGTGACGCGCCTGGCCCCCGTGGAAGAAGGCCACCTCGATCTCGACTCGATCTTCGTCTCGCAGTTGGGGCGAACGACGACGGTGCAGGCCGACGGTTCACGGTGCGCCGCTCGCGGTCGCCCGCGCCCCCTCGAGGCCCGGGACGGACATCTGCGAGTTGAGTGGCGATTTGATTGTCCTCCCGGTAGCGATGTCGAAATCGGGATCGGCTCCTTTTTCGAGGTTGCGCCTTCTCACGTGCATTTTGCCCGAGTTCGACGTTCTGGGGGGTTGCCTTCCGAGTTCCTGTACACGGATGCCGTGCGCCACCACCTCGTCGAGGTGCCCGGGGGCGAATCGGAACCGGCCGCGTCGGGGGCTGTGACATTTGCGACCTACGTTCGACTGGGTGTCGAACACATCCTGATCGGGCTCGATCACGTGGCTTTCCTGGTCGCCCTTTTGCTTCTCAGCCGCAGGGCGCGAGACGTGGTGTGGATGGTGACCGGGTTTACCGTGGGGCACAGCATTACGCTGACATTGGCTGCGCTCCAGGTCGTGGAACCCGATGTGCCCGTCATCGAGGCACTGATCGGCTTTACCATCGCGGTGGTCGCGGTAGAAGGGGTGGGGATCAGCACTGGTGCGTCGCGAGGGCTGGCCAACGCTTCGGGTGCGCTACTGGGCAGTTTCGTGCTCTTCTCGCTCCTTTCGGGCGAGGGCCCACCGCTTGCGGTCCTGCTCGGCACCGCGATCTTTGCCTTTTGCTACCTGCGGCTCACGCAAACCCCGGAGGTCGCTCTCCGCTGGAGCCCGGTTCTGACGGTTCTCTTCGGGCTGATTCACGGTTTCGGATTCGCCAGCGTCTTGATGGAGATCGGATTGCCACCGGGCCGCCTGGTGCCCGCGCTTTTCGGCTTCAACATCGGGGTCGAAGTCGGTCAACTCCTGATCGTGGCGGCTCTCTGGGGGCTGGCCCGAGTGCTCATCTCCCGGGTTTCGACGGGGGGCTTGCGTTGGGGTGAAGACCTGCTGGCGGCGACGCTCTGCGGTCTCGGGCTGTTTTGGTTCGTGGGCCGATCCTTTCTGCCCTGACCGGGGTGAAGCGGAGCCCCTTCGGTGGGCCGGTGGGCCGGTGGGTCGTGTAGAGTGTTGGGGGGAGACAGGCCGAAGAGTATGACCCGCGAGCAACCGACGACCACGGGCGCGCCGCCCGGTCTGGCCGGGAAGGCCGAGGAGTTCTCGGGCCCCTTTGCCCTGCTGGCCGACATGACCCGGCGCTTCGCGGATTCGCTCGAGTTGACGCCGGCGCTCGTGACTGCGCTCGAGTCGATCGTGAGCCAGGTCGGGGCGGAGGCGGGATCGTTGTGGCTGGTGGAGCCCGCGGCACGAGAGATCGTCTGCGAGGCTTCGGTCGGTCCGTCCGAGATCGCGGGACTCCGGCTTTCCCTGGACCAGGGCATCGTTGGCCGCTGCGTTCGCGAGAACGCCTGCCAGAGCGTTCTCGACGTTTCCAAGGACCCGGCCTTCGCAAAGTCGGTAGACGAGGGATCGGGAATGGTGACCCGCTCCCTGTTGTGTGCGCCGATGTCGGGTGCGGATGGTGCGATCGGAGCGATCGAATTGGTGAACCGGATGGAGGGCGATGGCTGCTTTACCGTGAGCGACCTCAACGTTCTCGAGGTACTCGCCTCCTCGGCTTCCCTGGCCCTGGCGAACGCCCGGATGGCGACGGCGGCCGCTGAACACAAGCGCGTTCAGCGCGAACTTGAACTTGCCGCGGAGATCCAGCGTGCGCTTCTGCCGGCCGTAGACTCCCCGGGCTTCCCGATTCACGCCTTGAATGTCCCGGCGCGTACCGTGTCCGGCGACTTCTTTGATTTTCTCGAACTGCCCGGGGGGCGAATCGCATTCTGCCTGGGGGATGTTTCGGGCAAGGGGATGAACGCGGCACTCCTCATGGCCAAGACGGCGAGCCTGTTTCGCTGCTTGAGCAAGACCATCGACAGCCCCGGTCGGCTCCTCGCGGTGATCAATGACGAACTCGCCGACACGGCTTCCCGGGGAATGTTCGTGACCATGGCTGCAGGAATCTACGAGCCGGAGACCGGCGGGTTGGTGCTTGCGAACGCCGGACACGAGCCGCCGCTCTACCATCCCCGCGAAGGAGGTTTTGAACCCATCGAGGCGCTCGAGCCTCCGCTGGGGATCGCAACCGGTCTCCTGCCGCCCGAGGGGTACCCGGAGTCACGGATCGAACTGAACGGCGGAAACCTCTTCGTGTTTTCCGATGGCCTCACCGAGGCGTTCGGACAGGATGGGGAGCAGTTGGGAGCGGCTGGCCTGGAACGAATTTTCGAGGAATTTTCGGAAGCGTCGATCCACGACTGCGTGGAGGGCGTGATGTCTCGCGTCTCCAGCCTCGAGCACCGGGACGATCTGACGCTTTTGGGGATCGAGGATAGTCGTGCCTCGGCGACTCGTTCGTCGGATTCCGTGGAGTTGCTGCTCGTCCACAGGTTTGAAGCAATCGCCAAGGAGCTTTCGGGCATGCGGAAGGCACTGGCCGAAGCCCTGGCGGCCGCCGGTGCCGATGAGTCCATTCGCACGGATATCGTGATGGCGGTGGACGAGGCTTGCCAGAACGTCATCCGCCATGCCTACTCGGGCAAGCCGCCCGGCGATGTCGAGTTGACCCTCGAGCAGCGAAACGCAGAAGTGACGGTCTGGTTGCGCGATTTCGCGCCGCCCGTGGATCCAGCGTGCCTCGACCAGGGGCGAGATCTCGCCGACGTCCGTCCGGGCGGGCTCGGGACGCGCTTCATGAAGGAACTCATGGACGACGTGAGCTTCGCCGAGCCTCCGGAGGGCGGGGGGAACCTGCTGCGGCTGGTGAAGCGGTTATCCTAGGCTCGGTCGAGGAAAAGGCGGAAACGAATGCATCACGAAGTACGAGAAGAGGGCGGCACAGTCATCGTGGCCTTTGAGGGCGAAATCGACCTGGAGCATTCGCCCAAGGCGCGAGAAGTTCTTCTCGAGTGCGTGGGCCGCGCGCGCCCGGTCCTCGTCGACCTTTCCGGAGTTGAGTACATCGACAGCTCTGGCGTGGCGAGTCTCGTGGAGGCGCTGCAGCAGGCGAAGGGAGGTGGGAGTTCGCTGGCGCTGGCTTCGGTGAGTCCGTCGGCCATGCGCGTCCTGGAACTCGCTCGCCTGGACAAGGTCTTTACGATTATCGCAAGCGTGGCCGAGGGGTTGGATGGCGGCGCCTGATCCCGGGTCGAACCGGATCGCGGGCGCGCTCGAAGACATCGGGCGCGGGTTGGGCCAGATGCTGGACGCGATCGGCAGCGGTGCCGTTCTCTTTGGCCAGGCGGCCTACTGGGTGGTCATGGGCCGTCGGCGAAAACAACCGGTCCGACTCGAGTCGGTGGTGCGCGAGATGGTCGAGTCCGGCATTGGTGCGATTCCGATTGTTTCCGTCCTTTGCTTCACGATCGGGCTGATGTTGGCACTCCAGGGGATCGATGCGTTGAAGCAATTCGGAGCCCAGCAGCAGGTGACCTTCGGTGTGGCCCTTTCGGTGACTCGCGAGTTTGCCCCCCTCATCACGGGAATCGTCGTGGCGGGGCGATCGGGGTCGGCCCTGGCGGCCCGAATCGGGACCATGACCATCAGCAACGAAGTCGATGCCCTTCGGGTCATGGGGATCTCGCCCGTACGCTTCCTGGTGACGCCTTCGTTGGTAGCGATGTTGATCATGGTTCCCTGCCTCGCGCTCCTGGGGGACGTGGTGGCTCTTCTCGGAGCGGGGCTGTACATCTCGGCGGATCTCGGGATTACGATGTCGGCCTACTACGACCAGGTCATGCGCGCGGTGACCGTCAGTGACCTGATGCAGGGACTGGGAAAGGCGGCCCTTTTCGGCGGGCTTACGGCCCTGGTGGGGGTCGTAAACGGAGCCCGCGTCCAGGGCGGCGCCGAGGGGGTCGGACGGGTGACGACCAGCGCGGTGGTCCAGTCGATCGCAGTCATCATCTTGACCGACATGGTCTTTACCTTCGTGTCGACCCGCTGAAATGAGTGCCGTGGAAACCCAGGAAGCCCGGTCCGAGGGCGAGAACGTGATCGAGGTTCGCGACCTGGTCACCCATTACGGCGACCGCATGATCCTCAAGGGGGTCGATGTCGATGTTCGTCGAGGGGAGATCATGGTCGTCATGGGGGGGAGCGGTTCGGGCAAGAGCACCTTCTTGAGACACGTGATTGGCCTGGAGCGCGCGACCTCGGGTTCGATTCGCGTGTTGGGGCGCGAGATCTCGGAAATGAACGACGTCGAGACCACGGAATTCTCCCGAAAGCTGGGCGTGGCTTTCCAGGGCGGTGCCCTCTTTTCCTCGATGACGGTGGGGGAAAACGTGATGCTTCCCCTCCGAGAGCACACGGAACTCGACCGCCTGACCATGGAGATCATGATGCGGATGAAGCTGGAGGTGGTCAGCCTCGCCGGCTTCGAAGACCTGATGCCGGCGGAGCTCTCCGGTGGGATGATCAAGCGTGCCGCCTTTGCGCGGGCCATCGTTACGGACCCGCAGGTCCTGTTTTGCGACGAACCCTCGGCCGGGCTCGACCCGGTGGTGGCCGCGGCCCTGGACGAGTTGATCCTTCGCTTGCGAGACGCCATGCAGATGACCATCGTCGTCGTGACCCATGAACTCGACTCGGCCTTTCGGATCGCGGATCGGATCACCGTGCTGGACCAGGGCCATATCTTGATCACCGGGACAGTGGACGAAGTGAAGAACTGCGACGACGAGCGCGTGCAGGATCTCCTGAACCGGCGGTTCGAAGAAGAAGAACTCAATGCCGACGCCTATCTCCGGCGTCTCACGGGAGGAGGACCCCTGTGAATTCAACCCGAAACGAGATCGAGGGATTGCGATGATGGATTCCCGGCGCAACTACATCCTGGTGGGTGGCTTCGTGCTGGCTTCGCTCGTGTGCTTGATCGCCTGGCTCGCGGTCCTGGCCGGCGGAACCGGGGCCACCGACGACTACTGGATCCGGTACAACAACGTGATGGGACTATCGCCCGGGACCCAGATTCTTTCCGACGGGTATCCCGTGGGATTGATCGAGGGCATTTCGCCACTTCCCCTGTCCGAGAATGGGGGGTTCCGGATCGATGTCAGCGTGAACGACACATGGAAGATCCCGGTGGACAGTCGAGCGGCCGTGACCTCGGGCGGGCTTTTGTCGGCGGTTGTCGTGGACATTATCCGCGGCCAATCCACCGAGATGCTTGCGCCAGGAAGCGAGATCCCCAGCGATGAATCCCCGGGCCTGATGGCGGCTCTCTCTTCCGTCGCTGGCGACGTGGGCCCCCTGCTGGCGAGCCTTGAAAAGGCGGTTCCCGAGATCATTGGCGATGTCCGGGGACTGACGGAGCGCCTGAACACGGCGGCAGATCGCTTGATCTTGATGCTTTCGGAGGAAAACGCCGAGCGCGTGGCGGGCATCCTGGACGAGTTGCAGTCCACCGCAACCAACGCCGCGCAACTTTCGGGCGACCTGGGCCAGACCCGGAAACAGTTGGATGCGGTCATCGGATCCGCCAACACCATGATTTCGGAGAACAGCCCGGATGTGCGCAGCGCCGTTTCGGACCTGCAGACCTCGCTCGCGATATTGTCCGATCACATGTCTGGGATCACCCGGAATCTCGAAGCGACCATGCGCAACATGAACGAATTCAGCGCACAACTCCGCGAGGAACCGAGGAGCTTGATCCTCCCCACGCGCAGTGAAGGCAAGGGGGAAGAGTGATGGATTCTTCTACCGCGCGTCTGCGAAGCGAAGAGGTCCGGAGTCGGTGCGATGCCATCGCACGGCGTCGGGGGGGCTTCGCGCTCGGTCTCGCGTTGGCGTCCGTGGGTTGTTCGGTGGCTCCCATGCCTCCGGACCGGTTCTACCACCTCGGTGCCGTGGGATCGTCATCCCCGGCGGGGGCATGTCGCCTTCCCGGTGTCCTGGTCGTGAATCGCCCGATCGCGGACTCGTTGACCGACCAGCGCAGCATGGTTTACCGGCCGGCTGGCGATACGCAGGAGTTGCGTCGCTCGGACTATCACCTGTGGGTCGACCCTCCGACCGTCCTGATTCAGAACCGCCTGGTGTCCTACCTGAAAAGGCGCGGAGTAGCGGATACCGTGGTCACGCCCGACCTGCGCGCCCAGGCGGATTATGCTCTCAGCGGACGGATTGTCGAGATGCACCGTTCTCTTGGGGATCCATCGACCATTACGCTGTCCATGGATCTCAGCCTGTTGCGCCTGAAGGATCGCCGTGTCCTGGTCCAGTCGAGCGGGATCGAAACCCGGCCGGCGTCGAGCATCGACGAAGCGATCCCCGCGTACGAATCCGCGGCGGCGAGTCTTTTCGATACGTTCGTGGCGGAATGCCAGTCCCGGCTTTCGGAGTAGGATCGCGGGTTAGCCCTGAATTTTCTTTTCGCGGCCGCCCCAGGCGCGCTCGCGGAGTTTGAATTTCTGGATTTTTCCGGTCGCGGTTTTCGGGAGTTCGCCGAACTCGACCTCCTTGGGACACTTGAATCCCGCGAGGTGTTCCCGGGCGAAAGCGATCAGGGCATCCGCGTCGGGTTCGGTCCCGGGTTTCGGGGTCACGAAGGCCTTGGGCACCTCTCCCCACTTTTCGTGCGGAACCCCAACGACCGCAACCTCCTGGACGTCGGGGTGGGTGTAGAGAGTGTTTTCGACCTCGATGGTGGAGATGTTCTCTCCGCCGGAGATGATGATGTCCTTGCTCCGGTCGCGCAGTTCGATGTAGGTGTCGGGGTGCACGACGCCGAGGTCTCCGGAGTGGAACCATCCCCCGCGAAACGCCTCGGCGGTCGCTTCTGGATCTTCGAAATAACCCAGCATCACGTTGTTTCCCCGCATCACCACCTCTCCGATGGTTCGGGTGTCGCAGGGAACGTCGTGCATGTCTTCGTCCACGACCCGGAGGTGGGTTGCGTAGAGAAAGGGGACTCCCTGGCGGGACATCTTCTGGGCCCGACTCTCGACGTCGAGGTCTTCCCAGCCGTCCTGCATCTCGCAGAAGACGTGAGGTCCGTAGGTCTCGGTGAGTCCGTAGAGATGAGTGATGCTGAAGCCGAGCGACTCCATGTTGGCGAGTAGTGTCGGCGAGGGAGGGGCGCCTCCCGTACACACCCGGATCGGCGGATCGAAGTGGACCCCCTGGGCCGAAGGGTCGGTGCCGAGCATCAGGAGTACCGTTGGCGCGCCGTTGAAATGGGTGACGCCATGGTCTTGGATGAGGCGAAAAATTTCCGGGGGATCGATGGTTCGCAGGCAGATGTGAACTCCCGCCGCTCCCGTCACGGCCCAGGGCATGCACCAGCCGTTGCAATGGAACATCGGAAGAGTCCACAGAAAGGTGGTGTCCTTGGACAGGCCGTGGGTCCCGATCTGCCCCATGGCATTGAGCGCAGCCCCGCGGTGGCTGTACATCACCCCCTTGGGCCGACCGGTGGTCCCGGACGTGTAGTTGATGGAAAGCAGGGTGTTTTCGTCCGCGAGGTTCGATTCGATGGGAAGGACCGGCGCGTCCCGGGTGAACTCGGAGTAACTCGTGGACCCGGTCCGGGTCGGCGTGTCGATGTCTTCGACTTCGACCACCTGCTCGAGCGCCGACAGGCCCGGGAGAATTTCGTCGAGAGGCGGGGCGAGTTCGGGATCCACCAGGAGGAGGCGCGATCCGGAGTGCTCGAGGATGTAGGCAATCTCGGCGGCGGCCAGTCGCGTGTTGATCGAGACCAGCGGCGCTTCCAGCAGGGGAAGGGCGAAGTGGGCCGCGAGGTGGATGGGAGTGTTCGGGAGCAGGACCGCGACGCGATCGCCGGAAGCGATTCCGGCGCGTCGGAGGGCGCCGGCGAGTCGTCCTACCTCTTCCCCGAGTTGTGCGTAACTCCACCGGAGGTTGCCGTGAATGACCCCCGTGCGCTCTGGGAAGACACGTAGGGTGCGTTGAAGTAGCGGGATCGGTCCGAGGGGGTCGAGGCAGACTTCGGAATGGGAAGGGTCCATGGGGGGTTCCTCTGGCCGGGGGGGGCGAAAGCGCCGGGTTCCGAGGCTACGCGGCTGGACGCAAGAGCAATCGGCGCGGTCCGCGGATCAGGAAGGAGTCGATTCGCTCGGTGGGTTCGGTTCGCTCGAGTTTTTCGAGTCGCGGAACGAGGGATTCGAAGGCCGCAGAGGCTTCGAGTCGTGCGAGCGAGGCGCCGAGGCAAAAGTGCGCGCCGAATCCAAAGCCCAGGTGACCCTGGGCTCGTCGGGTGATGTCGAATCGGTCGGGATCGTCAAAGCGCCGCTCATCGCGGTTGGCGGATCCGATCAGCGGGGAGACCAAGGTTCCCTTCGCAATCCGGGTTCCGGCAATTTCGGTGTCGCGCGTGGCTTCGCGGAAGAGCAGTTGGATGGGTGCGTCGTAGCGAAGCGTTTCTTCGATGATTCCAGGAACCAGGGCCGGGTCATTGGCCACGCGTCGTAGCTGATCGGGGTGGTCGAGGAGGGCGTCGACGGCATTTCCGATCAGGTTCGTGGTCGTTTCGTTTCCCGCCACGAGCAGTAGGGTCACGAAATTCACGATTTCCTGGATCGAGAGCCCCTTTTTCCCAGGAGAACTCGTCACGATGGTGCTGACGAGGTCGTCTCCCGGGACCTGCTTTCGTCGGCGTGCGACCTGGGAGAGGTAGACGGAGAGTTCGAGGAAGGCTTCGATGACTTCGGGGCGAAACGGATCGTCGCGGCCCGGGCCCGTGGCTACGTCGATGATGACGTTGGACCATTGCTTGAAGTCGTCGTGGCGGTCGCTGTCGATGCCCAGGACGTCGCAAATCAGGTGGACCGGAAGCGGGACACTGAGGTCCCGGACCAGGTCAAAGGGGCGGCCCTGGTCGAGCGGTTGCATCGATTCCTTCACCAGTTCGCGGGCCCGCGATTCCCAGCGCGTCACCTGCCGTGGAGTAAAGCCCCGGTTCACGATGCCGCGCATTTCGCCGTGGGGCGCGCCGTCCTCGGCGATCAGGCTGCGTCCCGACCGCATCGTAAAAGGGTTGAGACGAGCCCGAAAAATCAGTCCGAGGAGCATGCGAAGGGCTGCGCCATTGAAGCGAGGCTTCGAGGCCGCCCCGCCATTCATGAGGAAGGTGCGCATGGCGCTGGACGAGAAGGTCTCGGAGTCCTTGAGGACGTGAAGCACGTCGTCGTAGCGCGAGACGCACAAGGCCCCGGTGCTCGGGGAGCGATGGACCGGGGCCTCGTCGCGGAGGGCCCGGTAGAACGGATACGGATCGTCGTGTTCCTGCGGGCGGCAGGGGTCGAAATCGATGACCACGGGATTCCTTCGTTCGAGGGGACTTCTCAACATAGCGGCTCCCCGGGGGTCTGGAGCGGGGGTCCGCCCTCGACGGTTCGTCGGCGACGAGGCAGAATGAAACACGTTTCAGCACGGGTTCCGGCGCGGCGCGCGGGGGGCCAGGGAGAGACCATGTATATCGGTTACAGCGACGAGCAGGAGAGCCTGCGCCAGGAGTTGCGCGCCTACTACGCGAAACTTCTCACCCCGGAGATCGTTGCTGATCTGCGACGGGACCACGGGGTGGGGGAGACCATGCGCGAGGTGGTTTGCCAGATGGGCCGGGACGGCTGGCTGGGCATTGGCTGGCCCGAGGAGTACGGCGGCCAGGGCCGCTCGCTGATCGAGCAATTCATTTTCTTCGATGAATCGATGAAGTCGGGCGCACCCGTGCCCATGCTGACGATCAATAGCGTCGCTCCCACGATCATGGAGTACGGCACTCCGGAGCAGAAGGATTTCTTCCTTCCGAAGATCCTTCGAGGCGAGATTCATTTCTGTATCGGTTACACCGAGCCGAGTGCCGGGACCGACCTGGCATCGCTGACGACCCGTGCCGACCGAGACGGCGATGACTACGTGATCAACGGCCAGAAGGTCTTTACGAGCCTGGCCGGCGATGCCGACTACGTCTGGCTTGCGGTTCGCACGAACTCGGACGTGGCCAAGCACGAAGGGTTGTCGCTCTTTGCGGTCGACATGAAGACGCCGGGTATTTCGTCCGATCCCATGGATCTCCTCTCGGACCACGATATCCACACGACCTATTACGACAATGTCCGGGTTCCGGCGACGGCCCTGGTTGGCGGAGAGAATCGCGGTTGGCGTCTCATCACGAATCAGCTCAACCACGAACGCGTTACCCTATGCGCCCCCGGGATGCTCGAGGGCGCCTACGAGGACACTCTCGCCTGGGCCCGTGAAACGAAACGAGCGGACGGTCGCCGCGTGATTGACGAGGAATGGGTCCAGGTCAACCTGGCCCGCGTTCGGACCGGGCTCGAATTTTTGCGACTTCTCAACTGGAAGGTGGCGTGGACGGGAACCGAGGGGCGCCTCGACGTGGCCGACGCTTCTGCGATGAAGGTTTTCGGAACGGAATTTTTCATGGAGTCGTTCCGGCAGTTGATGGAAGTGCTCGGACCCCGCGGCACCCTGGTG